>JAQCID010000005.1 GCA_027618855.1 Bacteroidota bacterium
CGCCAGGCATAGAAACCAAAGGCCAGTTGTGTTTTTCAGCAAGCGCTCCGAGCAGACCTCCGGAAGTAATCACCGCAATCGTAGCTCCCCGTTCATGTGCTGAATTAACCGCTTCAATGGTCTCTTCTGTATTGCCCGAATAACTACATGCCATCACGAGTGTGTTGTTTGAAACCCATCCGGGAATCAAATAATCTGAGTTTGCTACCACAGGAATTTCACTGTCAAGTGAGAGGATGTCCGAGGCGATTGCTCCGCCAATTCCAGAACCTCCCATCCCTAAAATCAAAACACCATTTGGCGAAAGCCCCGATGAGACCTCTTTATGCAGGCCCGCGTCCATTTTCTGCATGTCTGTCACTGCAGCGCTTATTTGTTCCGGAAATTTTTCAATTAGGTCTCTCATATCTACCATATCAATATCTATATTTAATTAGTGTCCATTTAACACGAAGGTAAGGCTTGCACGAACCCATCTGCCAGGAAGAGTCACATTTCCTATATCAACAAGTTCTACATCAAAGGCATTATCTACTCTGATATTTGCATTCAACTTGCCCTCCATAAATTCACGACTTAATGTTGCACCAAGCAAGCCTGTAGGCACGAACTCCACTTCTTTTTCTTCTACAGGGTCAAAATATCCCCCTTCTCTGTCTTGTAATGAATATCTCAAAGATAGTTTAAGGTCAGCGGGAAGAGATAGTGAAGTGCTTATATCAAGCTTGTGCCGAAGGAAGTCCAGAACGTAGTTTGATTCAAACCCAACGCTCGATTCTGATGCCCTAATAGATGTAAATGAAACTCTGAACAAATTCTCATTTTCCCAGTTTAGAATTAATGATGTTTCTAGTCCATTAAAGACAACCTCTCTCAAATTTGTTGCCTGAGCAACATCCTCTCCTTCAAGACGAACCCAATCAATAAGATTATGCCCTTTACGAATGAATATAGATTGTTCGAACTTGAGAGTGTTGGTTTCACTTATATCCAGAAGTCTAACCCCAGTTTCAAAATTATCCGACCACTCGTGCTCTAAATCTATCGAGCCCTGGGCTCCTCCTAAATTATAGTATAAATCTGTGAATGACGGTGGCCTAACGGACCTGTTTGCCGAGCCAAACAAAATCGCATTACCTTCTTGAGTTAAACGCATCGTTAAATCTGCCCCTGGCAAAACACGTATTGTCCCCGGCCAAAGCAACGTCCCAGAATCAAAGTCAATAACTGATGCTGTTATTGTACTCGCAAATATGCCTGATTCTATTCTATGAGAAACAGATATCTCTTTTGTCGTTCTATTATCTGACCTTGTATAGATTGGGTCTCCTTCGTAAGCGCCACCCACGGCGCCTTCAGTTGTTCCTAATAAATTGCTATATATTGTTTCATTCCTGATGTCAAGCCTCAAGGCTGTTAGACCTAGAGAATTGTTATATAAGGCGTTCATATTTACGCCATTCGTTATACTTATATGATTATTTGGAGCATGATACCATGAAGCTCCAGGAGCATATAGCGCGGCCGTATCGCCATTCATAACAAAAAATCCATCCGTTGTTTGCTCATAATACCCTTCGGACTCTCGGAATAATTCGAACATGTCATTATGTTTTCTAACATAAGCCGCTGTAATTAAATTAAAATCGCCAAAAGATTTTTCCCAGGTTAATTGTGATTGAAGCGTCCCTGTTTCTTCATATTGAGTAGGGTAAGAAGCTGTATAAAAATCTTGTGCTCCAAATGCTTTGTCAGCCATTCCTATATGAAACTTAAATAGCCCCATGTCGCTTGATAGCGTTGTTGAATATGACCGTAAAAGAATCTCCGCGTCCGTATTTTCTTGATATCCAGAAGTCTTACTTCTGCTTAGTGCAATCCTGTGCCGGAATTTTTCTGTGCCGAAATCCATGGTTGCCTTAACGCGTTGCCACCCATATGATCCCGCTCCTACAGAAACTAGGCTTCTGTCCGATGATGCAGGACCCGTAAATAGGTGTACCGCTCCCGAAAAAGCCCCCGAGCCTATAAATGGTGAAGCACCTCCTTTTACAACTTCGATGCGGTTAATGTCTTCGGGGTCAAAGGTGATGTCCATGAGATGGTGCCCTGTATGAGGAGCGCTCCAACGAATTCCATTCACAAGCAATGCGACTTGCTCAAATGAGCCCCCTCGTATTGTGAGGTCTGACTGAACACCTGGTGCGCCCCTTTGACGAACGTCTACGCCTGCAACAAATTCGAGGGTCTCTCCAATAGATACCGCAGCACTTTGGATTATTTCTTCTGAATAAATGACAGAGATCGATCTGGGTGAGTCCTTGGGTTCGATCTCTCCCGGTGTTGCAATCACGACGACCTCCTTAATTTGGATTGAAGGAATTGGCTCAATTTGGGCTGTAAAAAGCAGAGGAGAAATTAAGAATGCGATTAAAACCTTTGATTTTATGCTCATAAAAAGTTGTTATAATTCGTATTAATATCCGGGCAAAGCTAATGACAAACTAAAAACAATTGTCAGAATATTGCCAAGTATCAAATCGTATCTTTGACGCATGATAAGGAGTGAGCAAGAACAAATTCGATTGGCGTCTTTACAACAATTAAAGGATTTAGGGATAAATCCATATCCTGCGGAAGAATTTGTAGTAACGCACAGAAGTAAATCCCTCAAGGAGGACTTCAAACCGGGTGTCAAAGTCAGCATGGCAGGCCGAATGATGAGCCGTAGAATTATGGGCAAAGCTTCCTTTGCTGAACTTCAAGACGCCGAGGGAACGATTCAACTGTATCTAAATAGAGATGAGATCTGTGAGGGAGAGGATAAAACGATGTACAATTCTGTATTCAAAAAGCTTCTGGATAGAGGCGATTTCATTGGAATTGAGGGTGAAACATTTGTAACCAAAGTTGGCGAACCTTCTGTTAAAGTTTCTGGGTTCAAGGTCCTTTCAAAGGCCATCAGGCCTCTTCCGGCAGTGAAGACAGATGAAGACGGAATTGTACACGACGCTTTCACTGACCCTGAGCTTAGGTACCGCATGAGATATGTAGACCTCTGCGTCAATGAAAAGGTCAAGGAAACGTTTGTTGCGCGCAGTAACATCATCCGAACGATACGTGAGGCGTTTGACAAAGAAGGGTGGTTAGAAGTAGACACCCCTGTACTTCAACCGATTCCAGGGGGGGCTGCTGCAAGACCTTTCGAAACACATCACAATGCGTTGGATACGCCTCTTTACTTGCGGATTGCAAATGAGCTGTATCTGAAACGCCTTATTGTGGGTGGTTTTGAAGGCGTTTATGAATTCAGCAGGAACTTCCGAAACGAAGGCATGGACAGGACTCACAACCCAGAGTTTACCATCCTAGAGCTTTACGTTGCATACAAGGATTACAACTGGATGATGAAGACTACAGAGAGCCTTCTCGGGAATGTCGCGCAATCGGTTCACGGTAAAACTGTGGTTACACTCGCAGGAAAGGAGATTGATTTCACCCCTCCATACGCCAGAGTGACGATGAGAGATGCCATTCTAGAACACACAAATGTTGACATTGACGACCTCGATGAGGACGGCTTGAGGGAAGCGTGTAAAACCCTCAATCTTGACACTGATGCTTCAATGGGCAAGGGGAAACTCATTGACGTAATGTTCGGTGAGAAGTGTGAGCACCTGTATATCCAACCTACGTTTATCACTGATTACCCTGTTGACATGTCTCCTCTTACGAAGATTCACAGAGACAATCCGAACAACACTGAGCGTTTTGAGCTTATGATAAATGGCACTGAGGTCGCAAACGCATACTCGGAGTTGAATGACCCCATTGATCAGCGTGAACGCTTCGAAGCTCAAGTTGAGTTGGGAAAAAGAGGGGATGATGAAGCAATGTTCATCGACCAGGATTTCCTTCGTGCCCTAGAGTACGGTATGCCTCCAACTAGCGGCATCGGCATAGGTATCGATAGACTAGTTATGATGCTTACAGATCAAACCTCGATACAAGAGGTCCTCCTTTTTCCTCAAATGCGCCCTGAACAATTCTAAACGTTTAAGACTATGTCGCTACCTACAACAAATATGATTATCGCAACGCTAAAAACGATTTTCGACCCCGAGATTCCCGTTGATATTTACGAATTGGGCCTGATCTATGAGGTGAAAATCTCAGATGAGGGTGCTGTAGATATAGAAATGACGTTAACCTCCCCAAACTGTCCTGTAGCTGAAAGCTTACCCAGAGATGTTGAGGATAAGGTTGCGGCAATGGAAGGAATTGTAAGCGCAAAAGTTGAAATCGTATTTGATCCACCATGGACACAGGATATGATGAGTGAGGAGGCCAAACTTGAGTGCGGATTCTTATGAAGCCATCCGGTGAAGGGTCCGATTCCCCAACGCGTGGAATAGCCATTCTTGGGTCAACTGGATCAATTGGAACGCAGGCCCTAGATGTCATTCGAGAGCAGTCCGATTTTCTTCATGTAGAGGTTCTGTCGGCTGGAAAGAATGCGGACCTACTGATCAAGCAGGCTTTAGAATTTAGACCAAACGCTGTTGTGATCGCCGATCCTTCACTTCGAGATCGCGTTTTCGATGTGCTCTTTGACGAGGGCATTAAAGTGTATTCTGGTGCGGACGCTCTAGAGCAGGTCGTAGAAATGGAGGGCATCGATATGGTCCTTACGGCACTTGTCGGGGCCGCCGGACTGAAGCCTACTCTAAGTGCAATCCGAGCTGGAAAACACATCGCTCTTGCAAATAAAGAGACGATGGTTGTTGCGGGAGAGCTTGTAACTGCTGAGGCAAAAAAGGCTGGCGTTTATATTCACCCTGTTGACTCGGAACACAGTGCTATTTATCAATGTCTTGCTGGTGAATTTCACAATCCACTTGAGAAAATCATTCTGACTGCTTCTGGTGGGCCTTTTCGAGGATACAACACTGAGCAATTGTCTCAGGTAACAAAGGCTCAAGCTCTTAAGCATCCAAATTGGGACATGGGAGCAAAAATCACCATCGACTCCGCATCTATGATGAATAAAGGACTAGAGGTTATTGAGGCCAAATGGCTTTTTGAATTAAATGCGGATCAAATTGAGATCATTGTTCATCCACAGTCTATTATCCACAGCATTGCTCAATTCGAAGATGGGTCCATGAAAGCGCAAATGGGTCTCCCTGACATGAAGCTCCCTATTCAGTACGCACTGACCTATCCACGTCGTCTTTCGAATACCTTTCCGAGATTTAACTTTTTAGACTATCCCGCGTTAACGTTTGAACAACCCGATTTCAAATCGTTCCGAAACCTGGAGCTTGCGTTTGACGTTCTCGCAAAAGGTGGGAACGCTCCGTCAGTCCTTAACGCAGCAAATGAAGTTGCTGTTGCTCGATTTTTAAATGATGAAGTTGCGTTTCACCAACTCCCTGACATCGTAGAGTTTGCCCTTTCAAAAGTAGGATTCCAGTCAAAACCAGATCTCGAAGCTCTTGTCGGTTCTGACGCTGAGGCGCGTGCCCGGGCGAGAGAGTTTTAAATTACGCTTCGGCTATACTTTCATAATATCAGCCTCTTTATTAGATAAAATCTCTTCGACATTTGTGGTATAAGAGTTTGTCATCTCTTGAACTTTCGCCTCGCCTGTCTTGAGCATATCTTCGCTCAAACCCTCTTCTTTTGCCGATTTAAGAATATCGTTTGCATCTTTTCTCGCATTGCGAATGGATACTCTTGCCGATTCTCCTTCACTTCTTGCGCGTTTGGAAAGTTCGATCCTTCTCTCCTCAGTAAGGGGGGGGACATTGATAATTAAAACCTCTCCGTTATTTACTGGGTTTAAGCCCAAATTGGCATTGATAATTCCCGTTGAAATAGGCTCGAGCATAGGTTTCTCCCAAGGCTGTACCACAAGGGTTCTGGCGTCTGTATTGTTCACGTTTGCAACTTGGCTGATAGGCGTCATCGTTCCGTAGTAATCAATCTTGACACTCTCAAGCATAGATGGGTGGGCTCTTCCAGCCCTCACTTTTTTAAGTTCCATTTTAAGGCGATCTGTCGCCTTGTCCATTTGTTCCTTTGCCTCCTCTAAGGCCATGTCTATTGCTTCCTGCATATCCTTATCTATTTGTGACTCTTATGAAGTAACTACCGTTCCTATCGCCTCGCCTTTTGCTACACGAAGTAAATTCCCAGATTTATTTATATCAAAAACTACAATTGGAACGCCATTTTCGTTACATAAAGTAAAGGCCGTCATGTCCATCACTTTAATGCCTCTTTCAAAAACTTCTTGAAAACTGATCTCATCATACTTTGTGGCGTTGGGGTTTTTTTCAGGATCTTCTGTATAAATCCCGTCAACACGTGTTCCTTTTAAAATAACATCTGCTTCTATTTCGACAGCTCTAAGTGCAGCTGCAGAATCGGTCGTGAAAAACGGACTGCCTGTTCCTCCACCAAAAATAACGACCCTTCCTTTTTCCAAATGACGTATGGCG
The DNA here is from genome assembly GCA_027618855.1 of Bacteroidota bacterium. Classification (GTDB taxonomy): domain Bacteria; phylum Bacteroidota; class Bacteroidia; order Flavobacteriales_D; family Sanyastnellaceae; genus UBA974. The sequence goes on from JAQCID010000005.1 coordinate 6,507, forward strand.
CGTCTTCTGATAAAGGGCTCCGCTATTTGTTTTAATTCAATGGCTGATTGAAGCCTTGTGTCAATCCCCTCTTTCTCCAATGAACTTTGTAAAGCCATTGAATTAATTACGGTGGCGAGCATTCCCATGTAATCTCCTTGGGTACGCTCCATGCCACCTTCTTCGGCTTCAACACCTCTGAAAATATTCCCGCCTCCGATTACGATAGCGACCTGAACTCCTGTGTCCACGAGTGTTTTAATTTCCTTTGCGTATTCCGTTAATCGAACATTGTCAATGCCAAATTGCTTTTCTCCCATGAGAGATTCTCCGCTAAGCTTCAGAAGGATTCTTTTGTACTTCATTGTGAGCACAATATCCGACAAAGAAAGTTTACCACAAACAAAAGAAGGACGCGAGTGCGTCCTTCTTTAAGTTTTGTTGTTTGTTCGGTAGCTTGCTTAGATTATCCCAGGGCAATTCGGCTGAAACTTTCCACTTTTACTCCTGGACAAGATGCTTCAACATATTGTTCAACCGTTAGGTTGTTGTCCTTAATAAATGGTTGATTTACGAGTGTAACCTCCTTGAACCATTTGTTTAAGCGTCCCATAGAAATTTTCTCTGCAAGTTCAGCAGGCTTGCCTTCTTGAATTGCAAGCTCCTTACCAATTTCTTTCTCTTTCGCAATAAGGTCATCTGGAATGAGTGATTGATTCACTGCAACGGGTGCCATCGCCGCAGCTTGCATTGCAACATCTCTCCCCACAGTAGCATCAACTTTGCCGCTAAAGCCTACAACAGTCGCAAGGCGATTTCCTGGATGAATGTATGAGATCACTGACTCCCCTTTTGCAATATCGAATGCTCCAATCTCTATGCGCTCTCCTATCTTTCCTGTTTCCTCAATAATCTTGTCTGCGACAGTAAAATCTGATCCAGGGTATATCATTGCTAAAACAGCTTCCTTAGATTCACAACCTTCTGAGATTGCAAGATTCAATACTGTTTGAGCAACGGAAATAAAATCTGCATTTTGAGCTACAAAATCCGTCTCACAGTTTAAGGACAATACGATGCCTGTGTTGCCATCCGTGTTTACGCCTGAAAGAATAACTCCCTCACTTGCCTCACGATCGCCACGCTTTGCAGCGACTTTCTGACCCTTCAAACGAAGAACCTCAACAGCTTTGTCCATATCTCCTTCGGCTTCTTGGAGTGCTTTTTTGCAATCCATCATGCCAGCGCCCGTTTGTGTACGTAGCTTTTTTACTTCAGCAGCGGTAATATTCATAATATTATCTGTAAATAGTGTGATAGACTGGTTAGTCCTTTTTTACTTCAGCGGGTTTTTCAACCTTGGTAACTTTCTTTTTCGCTCTCTTAGGCTTGACTTCACCCGCTTCAGCTCCTGCGTCTTCCTTAAGCTCTGCTGCTGCTTCCGCTCCAGCTTCAATTGCTGCTGCTGTTGCTGCTGCAGCTTTTTCTGCTTCAGCTTTCGCCTCTGCAGCTTTTGCTTCATCGCGCTGTTGAGCCATAGCGTCTGCTTCAGCTTTGTCTGCTTTACGTTCGTTTAATCCTTCAGCAACTGCTTCAGCAAGCGTGCGAGTAATTAGATCAATAGATTTCGTTGCGTCATCATTCGCAGGAATCACAAAGTCCACATTGCGGGGATCACTATTTGTATCAACGATCGCGAATACAGGAATCTTTAGCTTTCGAGCCTCTGCAAGTGCGATGTGTTCTTTCCGTATATCAACGATGAAAATCGCAGCAGGAAGACGTGTCATATCTACAATAGAACCTAAAATTTTATCTAATTTATCACGCTGTCTGCTCACTTGAAGACGCTCACGCTTAGATAGAATTGCTAAAGTACCGTCCTCTCCCATCTTGTCGATTTGGGTCATCTTACGAATCGCCTTACGAATGGTACCGAAGTTTGTAAGCATACCCCCAGACCAACGCTCCGTCACATAAGGCATCCCTATAGAGGTCGCGTGAGTAGAGACGATATCCTGACCTTGCTTTTTTGTAGAAACGAAAAGAATCTTCTTTCCGCTTTTTGCAATTTGTTTCATTGCAGCTGCAGCTTCTTCTATCTTAACGACGGTCTTGTGCAGATCAATAATGTGAATTTCTTTCTTCTCTGTGAAGATAAACGGAGCCATGTGTGGATTCCACTTGCTCTTAAGGTGGCCGAAATGTGATCCGGCTTCGAGCAGTTGCTCAAAATTTGTACGGGTAGTCATGATCGTAGTTTACTTTCCTAGTTTAAACAACTCTTAGGTAGCCATTCTCGCTTTGAGAATGAGTCGAAAGGGTTTGGATGCTAAACGGTTTATGAATAATTGAAGACAAATCAGGCGGCTGCCATTAACGTTTTGAGAACTGTTCTTTCTTACGCGCTTTTTTCCGGCCAAACTTCTTGCGTTCCACCATACGGGGATCGCGTGTTGTCAAACCTTCAGCTTTAAGGGCTGGCTTGTAATCTGGATCAATCTCTATGAGTGCTTTTGATATCGCCAAACGTACTGCTTCAGCTTGTCCGGTGATTCCACCGCCAAATACATTTACTTTAACGTCGTATTTACCTGCTGTTTCAGTAATCTCAAACGGCTGGTTAATTTTATATTGAAGTGTCCCTGTAGGGAAGTAGTCTGTATAATCACGCTTATTGATTGTGAATTTCCCCTTGCCTTCTGAAAGGTAGAGTCGAGCTACTGCGTCTTTGCGACGGCCTGATGTGTTAATTACGTCCATGCTTAAGCTTAGTCGTTGAAAGTAATAGCCCTTGGCTGTTGAGCCTCGTGCTTGTGAGTTGCACCAACATATACGTGCATATTGCGGAATAGCGCTCGCCCTAAGGTATTCTTAGGCAGCATACCTCTGACAGCTTCTTCCATCATTGAGAACGGCTTGCGTGCCATCACCTCAGCTGCGGTAAGGCTGCGTTGACCACCAGGATACCCTGTGTGGCGAATGTATGTTTTCTGATCCCACTTCTTGCCCGACAGAGTAATCTTCTCTGCATTGATGACTACGACATAATCCCCGCAGTCAGCGTGAGGTGTAAAGTTTGGCTTGTGCTTGCCACGAAGTAGTTTTGCTACTTCTGATGCAATGCGCCCCAAAGTCTGCCCATCAGCGTCAACTAATAGCCATTTCTTGTCAGCGTTCTCCTTATTTGCGGAGATTGTTTTGTAACTTAAGGTATCCACAGAGAATGTGTTGCGTGTTGTAATTTCCCCAAAATTTAGGGATGCAAAGATAGTTAACAATGTGAATAACCAAGCGTTTTAAGTGAACAAAGTTTACTTTTTTCCTTTCCGCCCTTTTAATTCAATATCATAGGTGCAAATAAGCCTGTGCTCGGTCCATGGGTCATGCGTATTTTTTTGTTGTTCAACTTGATAGCCAAATGAAGTCCAGCGTCGCTTAGAAGTCTTTGCACTGAGGACAACTCGCGCACGAAAATCGCTATAATACCAACCCAAATCTTTTTGACGAGTGAAGACTTCTGTGGAAACTGTCGCATTCAGTTTTTTTGAAACTTGACAGTGTAATGCGGCGCGAAGCCTCACAGCATTTGCAAAATCTTCGTCTTTAAAAGACGATTGATATCGCAATCGACAAGAAACAGACACGGTTTCGGAGAGGTCGGTTTTCCATATTGCGGAACCCGAAAGTCGTCGAATGGGTTCCCACATGAAATTGTCTGCCCGAGACATCCCTAGGCGAAGAGAAGCGGAAACTTTGAAGTCTGGGGCAAGTGGGGAAAGATCTTGAGAGATTCCAACATCTGTAAAAGCTGAGCCCAGGCGAGAAAAGTCGTAGTCCCAACGTGCCTGCGTTTCTACTTCGTAGCTGAAGTTTTCAAAAACATCTTGAGATATCCCTGCGCCAGACCAAAGACCATAATCAGCCCACTGTCCATAAAGATTGTCCCCGAAAAGAGAGACAACCAGAATGAAGACGCAAATTCGAACTGACGTAATTCTAGTACTTGTCATAAATCGTAAACGGGTCGAGGTGGACAACATCGTCTTTGTCCTGGATCTCGATTTCATAGGAAACAGCTACTCTGGGTAATGGAGTTGAGGTGACGGACGTGTCCTCTGAATATACATAAAGAGTGTAGTCCCCTGTGCGGAGCCATTCGAATGTAAAATCGCCATCAGGATTCGTGTCTACCTTATCGTCTGGACCTAGGTGATCCCCATAAATAATAAATACCTCAACATTTGAAGCCGCAATCGTGTCGACATTGGATGAGGGATTGTTTAGTTGTACTCTCCTTATAAGTTCAACTGAACCCGTAATACTCGCTCTGCCACCTTCTCCGGGGGTCCTTATACATGAAAATAAGGTGAGAGAAATAAATAGTAGGAAAGTCGTTAATATTTGGATGCTTTTCATACTGCCAAATTACATGCAAATCGTACCTTGTCACCGCAAATGCACAATTTAGATTCAACACACAATATGAACACCCTTCAGTTGGGAGAAGGAAGGTTAGAGGTGATTTGCGGTCCGATGTTTTCCGGAAAAACGGAAGAACTGTTGCGCCGAGTTAGAAGAGCAGTCATTGCACATCAACCCACGTTGCTTATTAAACCGGCAACCGACACCCGATACGCAGTGAACGAGATTGTTTCTCACGATAAAAACGCAATGCCATCGAAGGTGGTTTCGAAGAGCAAGGACATCCTTGAGTCTCTTGATGTTGATGGCCGAAGCGCACTCGTAATCGCGATTGACGAGGCGCAATTCTTCGATGACGACCTTCCTGAAGTATGTAACGAGCTGGCGAATAGAGGGTTAAGGGTTATTGTTGCGGGTTTGGATTTGGATTTCACAGGAAAACCCTTTGGTGCAATGCCTACGCTTTTGGCTTTGGCTGAAGAAGTGACCAAGCTCCATTCTGTGTGTGTAGAAACAGGCCGAGACGCTCATTTTTCTCACAGAATTGCTGGAGGGGTTGACACTGTAGAACTTGGGGAAAAGGACAGATACGTTCCTTTGGCAAGACATGCGTTTGTCGCTTTCAGAGCGACAAAAAAGAAAATGGATTCCGAGACGGATGGATAAAACCGATGATGACCGTCACGTAACATCTTTGACGCTTGACCTGAAAAAGGTTTCGCATAATTTGAAGCGGATCAGGGCGACAGTAGGATCTGATGGTGTCATCGCAGTCGTCAAGGGTTTCGGTTATGGAACGAATGCCCCCGCTTTGTCAAAACTCTTGGAGCGCGAAGGGGTTGATTATTTGGCGGTCGCCTACGTAGAAGAGGGTGTGAGGTTGAGAGAGGACGGGGTCAGCGCTCCGATTCTGGTAATGAACCCCGATTCAATGACATTTGACGCTCTTAAGAAGTACCATCTGGAGCCCACAATTGTTTCAATGGTACAACTTAGAAGCTACATCAACTGGAGAGAAAGTTCCGAAAAAACGCCCCAGCGGATACATTTAAACTTTGACTCAGGAATGCACCGACTGGGTTTTAAGGATGAGGAGTTAAGTGACGTTGTTGAGATCCTACGCGTTACAGAAAACATTGAAATCGCGACTGTATATACACACCTTGCTGGAGCAGAATCCCCTTCACTTGATCCTTTAACCTTAAAACAATTTGAACGTTACGACAATATTTGCACCCAGTTAAGAACCGGATTTAAGGGTTCGCATTTGTTACAATCGTTTAAGACGCACGCATTAAATTCATCTGGAGTCGTCCGTTTCCCCGATCACAAATACGACTTCGTTCGGGTGGGCATTGCACTTTTGGGGTCTGAGCTTTCACACAAAGATTGGGGCCTCAAGCAGGCCGTAAGCTTTAACACTGTTGTTTCCCAAGTCATCAAGCTGCCGAAAAATGAGGGTTTGAGTTACGGATTTACTGATGCGTCAACAAAGGACAGAACGATCGCATGGATCCCCGTTGGCTATGCGGATGGATACCCAAGGAGCTTGAGCAACGGTGTAGGCCAGGTGTGTGTAGGGAAGGGGGCTGAGAAGTTTATGGCCAAGGTTGTGGGCCGAATTTGTATGGACCTTACGGCGATAGATGTGACCGAGGGAAATGTAAAGGCTGGAGACCCCGTCGAGTTATTTGGGGAGGAGATCAGCCTAAACGAAATCGCGGCAAAAGCCGGCACGATCTCCTATGAGATTATCTCAAACATCCATCAAAGGGTGGTCAGAAAATAGAGCGGTCGTAGGCTCTTGGGATGGTGACATTGATAAAAAACTTCTACAAAAGACAAGGAGCACTCTCCGCGTTCGGACAGTGCTCCAGCCTTAACCAATACCCATGATGTATTCTATGAGAAATCATCTGGGCTAATGTCGAAATCACGCGACATTGACTTTCTAATCAACATCTAAACGCTTTAAAGTTCAAAAAGGTTGTTTGGTGCTTAAAAAAAAATCGTCAGGTGAACGGATCAATCTATTCTTTTGAGTTTGTAGGTCATCTTCACCATCCACCAGTACATGACGGGAACCAGAATAAGGGTTAGAAATGTCGCAAAAGTTAATCCGTAGATGATTGCCCAACTCATGGGTTTCCAAAACACATTGTTGTCCCCTCCAATGTAAAAATGTGGGTCAAAAGTGGTGATGAGGCCTACAAAATCAATGTTGATCCCTATTGCGAGTGGAAGAAGTCCCAAAACAGTTGTAATCGCCGTGAGCAGAACTGGACGCAGCCTCGTTTTTCCTCCGTGTATGATGGCTTGTACGACAAGGTTAAACGGCAAGTTCGAACCTTCGGAAACGGCATGTTCAACTTTGTATCTCTCAACGACTATATTGATATAATCAAGAAGAACAATTGCGTTATTTACCACCACACCCGCAAGAGAGATGATGCCAATCATTGTCATGATAATGACGAAGTCCATTTGGAAGATTACAAGACCCAGCAGGACTCCTATGAGTGAAAAGAATACGCTGAAGCCGATAATAAATGGTGTTGTCACGCTGTTAAATTGTGACACAATAATCAAGAAAATCAGAAACAAAGCGATCAGAAGCGCCTTTGAAAGGAACGCCATTTCTTTTGCTTGTTCCTCTTGTTGACCTGTAAAAGACAACCCAATGCCCGCAGGAATTGTAAACTCTGACAATTTGGACTCCAGTTTTGAGACAATGTCATTTGCATTGTACCCCTCTAATGTGTTTGAGCTTATGGTAATAATCCTGTCCAAATCTTTGCGTTTCATCACGCTGAACGTTGAGGCGCGAACTGAGGTCGCTACAGCACTTATCGGCACTTCCTTGATTTGACCGTCGCTTTGGCTGCGAAATATGATTTTTTGATTCATCAGCGCAGATGAGTTGTTGCGGTATTTTTCCTCAAAGCGAAGGTTAATGGGGTAATCGTCCTCACCGTCCTTAAACGTTCCTATTTCTCTGCCGAAAAGTGCAGCCCTCATGTTGGATCCTATTTCTCGGGTTGAAATGCCATATCGACGCGCCTTGTCTCTGTCAATATTAATCGCCATTTCTGGTTTGCTCTTGTTGACGTCTATTTTTAAATCTTCGACTCCAGCTACGTCTTGCGTATTTAAGTAATGACGAATTCGTTCCGCCGTCTCAAGAAGTTGGTCGTAATCTTCTCCGCGCAATTCTATGTTAATTGGAAGGGCTTGGGGGGGGCCGTCGGAATTTTTTGTCACGA
>JAQCID010000006.1 GCA_027618855.1 Bacteroidota bacterium
CGGACGGCCCTGTATACACACACCTGGATATTGCAGATTACAACGCACGGAACGATGGGGGCGCATTCGAAAGAGAAGCGTTTATCAATGAGCCCGCTCATTTTCAAAGCGCCTTCCTGCCCTACGCATGTGCCGCGGACATATACATCGCTGGACATTATTATGCCCAAGGATCGCCTTACATCATCTCCAGAGCGGATTTAAAACATCCCCAAGTGACCTTAAAAGTGGTCGCAGATATAAGTTGTGACATTGACGGACCGGTTGCGTGTACACTGAGGCCTTCTTCAGTCGCAGATCCCATTTATGGGTACGACCCCGAAAATGAATGTGAGTGCGCGACAGACACACCTGGAAGCATCACCGTGATGGCCATCGACAATTTGCCGTGCGAACTGCCGAGAGATGCGTCGAAAGGGTTTGGGCGTGACATGCTCGACCACGTCATTCCTTTGCTGATTGAGGGAGACCGAGATGACATCCTTGCCGGCGCGAGAGAGACGGGGCTTGATGGAGAGCTGTGTGAGAAGTTCAAGTACTTGGAGGATTACGTCGCGGGAGTCGGGAAGTGAACGTATGTGAACCTCCGGTCCGGCTATTGCGCCACGAAGGCGTAGTGCAGCATTCCGGTTTGGCGTTTAGGGGCCGAATCCAAAGGAAGGAACGCCGATTCTTGGGCGGAGTTTAAAGCCGCCAAAGCGAAACACGAGCCCGGAGCGGCTCCCGAAGAAATTTCAGCAGAAAGGACTTTTCCCGAGGGGGAAACCACGACCGTGACAGAAATATCTGCTCTGCCTTGACATTTGTATCCTGGAACGTCCAAATGTCGGGGGGCTCGTCCATCCAACTCGAAGCGGACCGTCACGCGCCCCTCGTACTGTTTGTCCCAATCGTCCATGGTATCTATCTGTGTGGAATCGACTTTAGCGTCTGGCATCCCCACCGTCTCCATGTCCTTTTCCTCCGAAGAAAGCCGATCGAACTCCGCCTCTTCCATCGCCTGAAGCTCCGCCTCCACCTCTGCGTCTAGCTTGGCCTTCTCCGCCGAGGTCAGCCCCGTTGAACGGGATTCTGAAGACGACTCCTTCGAGGCGTCAGCCCTCAGGTTTGCAATGCGTTCGTTCAGGCGTTCCTGGAAATCTGAAGGCTGCGATTCATCTGGGACAGGCAGTTCTGACGGGTCAAAAAATTCGATATCTGCGTACTGATCTGAGGCTGAAGGCGCATCGGATACTGTAATTTGGTTCAAAATAAAGAGTGCAACTGCATGCACGGCTAGCGTGTATAGAACTGCTTTTTGAACCCCAGGTGACATGCTGATTTTCGAGAGGGTTAGTCGTAAACCAACGTGGTCTCTCTGTGCCAAACCGTAGACGTGATACTTTGTCTCTGCTTGAAATAATACGTGCCGGTTTTCATCACGACTTTTCTGTAACGTAAAATGTGATCACCGTCGCGAATCGTACGCTCGATCACAATCCCATTTTGAATTTTGTACGAACTCTCATAAAATCCCTGAGGAAGATCCATGTCAGATTCCGAAATCGTGGGGATTCCATGGGTTTCTATATAAACGGGAGCCTCATACGTGACTGCGTTGTCAATGTCTCTGTAAACGGGAGCGTCATACGTGACTGAGTGCTCATAATTGCGATACACTGGTTCGACATAGTCTACTGAATTGTCTACGTTTCTATACCCTGAAATCATCTCGTCGAGTTCTCCTTGACTTCTTTGCTTGGCCTCTTCTTTTCTGCGCTTGAGCAGATCGCTTTCTGCCTGGACTCTTGCGGCCAACTCATCCGATCGCGCTTTGCTTTCTGATTTCAATGCATCCCTGTAGTACTTCTCAGCCTCATCTGGCTCTTTGTTTGCTGTATTTGCAAGAAGGGCTGCACGCTTGCGCTCTGCCTCCTCCGCCTCCTCGGCATCCCGCTCATTTGCAGCTTCTATTTCAGCCTGAGCGGCATCATAATCTATCTGGGTTTGACGTGCCAAGTCCTCTGCAGCTTTCTGGTCTGCAGCCTCTCCTTGGGCGGCAGCGGCATTTGCAGCATCGGCGGCAGCGGCATTTGCAGCCGCATCGGCATCGGCATTCGCCGCAGCATTTGCAGCAGCGGTAGCAGCCGCATCGGCATCGGCCGCAGCATTGGCCGCAGCATCGGCATCGGCCGCAGCTTGATTGGATTGTGCATTGCGCGCATCAGCGTCTGCTTTTCTTTGGCGTGCGTCCTCTTCTTGTGCGAGACGTTTAGCTTCCAAAGCTGCCGCTTCGGCTTCTTTTGCCGCTCTTGCAGCATCTTCTTCAGCCTGCTGTTCAGACAAATCTGCAGAAATGGCATCCAGTTCGCGTCGGGCTTTGTCGCGCTCCTCAATCGCTTCTTCTTCATCTGGTATCAGAACCAGGGCCTCTTCGAAAAAGCCAAGGGCTTCTTGCCAATTCTTTTTCTTCATTGCGTTCTCCCCTTGCTTCATGGCTACATCGTACGCACGTTTGTTTTTTGAACGATTTTCCTCAATCGACAGAATTCTGTTCTTCTCGTTTTCGATACGCTGCTTCACACGATTGGTGTGCTCCATATCGAAATTGAATTTTCCGGATTCAACATCATATGTCCCCATGCCAATCGGCGTGTCTAAAATAGATTCGTCAAACCCTTCGATCGTTTTAAAAAGCGTCATATCTAGATCAAATCCAAATCCATCAACCGCATCCGTCTCCGGAACATCACTCACATCGAGGGACACCTTCTTGGACGTAAACCCATCCCTCACAAATTGAAACGTATACAGATGGCGCAAAGGCAGCTCAAATGAATATCCTGCATTGTTGTCCACCTCTAACCTGTCAAACTCACTGCCATCCTGAAAAACAACAACAACACAGCCAGGCAATTTTCTGCCCGAATCTTCATCCTTGATGGTGCCTTCGACCAGAAGCATCGATTCCGTTTGCGCAGACACTGCGCCTAGCGCAGCAATCAAACAAACTGCAACAGCGACAATATTTCGAAAATAGTGGGGAACGATATGGGCAACATTCATTTTGTAAAAATACAGAATTCTATTCAAACTAGCTACATATGTAACCTTTTGGGGGAAAGTAGCGTAAAGACTTACAATATCCTATCCCCTATGAAAAAAATATACCCCACCCACGTTCAAGCTGTTCTATTTGCAACTGCACTTTTTATATCCAGTTTCAATGGGATTCAAGCCCAAACTTTTTCTGCCACAGCAGGCCCTGTCTCTCAAGTAGGTACAGTGAGCCCCGAATCTGGCGCATCCTCTTTAGGTACGGGACTGTCTATGCAACAGTCCGTAGGCGATTTTGTAAGCGTGGATCTGGATGGCTGGAAAGGTGCACTGTTTCAGGATTATGGTTACCAAGGTGAAAAAGCAACGCTTTCTTCAGTAGGCGCTTCTGTCAGAATCTTGCCATTCAAGTCTTCAACGACGTCAATACGACCTTGGATTGGCGCAGGATTAAGTTGGGGAAATACAAATGTCATGGCTGATTTATACGACCAAGAGGGTCGTCAATACCATCTTTGGTCTGATGGGTTGTTGTATGACGCGGCTGAACCTGAGTCATCTGGTCCAAGGGCGACACGTGCAGACAAAGCAACACAATTGACAAGAGATTACGATTACGAAACCTCCATCGCAAATACCAGAGGCCTTACAATACCCGTGAAGTTGGGAGTCGATATACAACTCACACCCTCCATCAACTCTTCATTGTCTTTTACGGCGCAAATGGGAAATGGCAATGTTTTTAATTCATTTGGCGCTGAGAAAGCAATCGGTGGAAGCGCATTCGTGACGACGGTTCAGGCTGGCGTAGGGATTATGCTCGGAAAAAGAGCCGACAGAACGAAAATGAAGACTGTTTTTTCTGACAACATGTTTGCAAGCAAAATGGATTTCGACAAGGACGGAATCAATGACATTTTCGACAGATGTCACGGAACGCCTTATGGTGCACCCGTCAATGAATATGGCTGTGCATTGGACACCGATGGTGACGGCGTTGCAGATTATGAAGATCTCGAAATCCACTCACTTACACACTTCGTAGACAATGACGGCATTGCATTAAGCAAAGAGGAATGGGATGCACGTTACGCGACCACGGATACAGATCCCAATTCATACATCCTGGATTACGCGGTAATCATCGCTGAATTCACGCCTGAGCACTACAAAAAGATGCTTGAAGCGGTAGGAAATACAGCTGAAAAATCTGAAAACAAAGCGTTGAAACTTCTCAACGAATCGATCGCGAATGCCGTTTTGACATACAGGGTTCAGTATGGCGTATTTAGTGAGAATCAAATGCCAGAAAATGTCGAATTGGAAACGATTTCTGACAACAATGGTTTGTTGCGATTTGTAGGTCCTACACACGACAATACGACAGAAGCAAGAGCTGAGCTAGAATACTCAGAAGCGGTGTGGGCAGACGATGCGTTCATTACTGCGTACAGAAATGGGAAGCGTATCCCTATGGCGGAGGCAATAGGTCTTGAGGCTCACAGAAGCTTTATTGCGCCCACAACGGACGCACAAGAAGCATCCGAAACAACACCCATCAAAGAGGTCAGTGATGCACCGGTATATCGAATTCAACTCGGAAGATTTTCAGACATGATTCCGGTAAATATCTTCGAAATGTTTGTCACCCTTGGGGATGTCAAGCAGGTCATTGAAATGGATGGAACATACAGATATTTCACAACCTCGTACGACAACGAAGCTGAGGCCAGATCAAGATTAGACAGCGTAAAAGATTTGGGCATCTCTGATGCGTTTATGACCGTTGAATTCCAGGGCGCGCAAATTTCGATTGCCGAAGCAAGAGAAATCGCACAGTCAAGTCATTAACGCACCGATTTCTACTCGCTCGTTGCGCTGGGGCGCAATTTGCTGACGACGGCTTGGGCGACTCTTCTGCCGTCCATGGCCGCTGAAAGGATCCCTCCTGCATATCCACCCCCCTCTCCGCACGGGAAAAGACCCTGAACTTCAGGATGTTCAAGCGTATCGTTGTCCCGAGGGATCCGAACGGGACTGCTTGTGCGAGATTCCGGAGCCACAACAATGGCATCGGGATGGATAAAGCCTGTCATGTTTTGATCAAACTTCTTAAAACCCTCTCTGAGCGCATGGACTAACATGGGTGGGAGTATTTTATGAAGATCGACAGGCACCACGCCTGGAAGGTAGGAACATACGGGAAGGTCCTTTGAAGAACGCCCGGCAATAAAGTCTGTCAGCCTTTGCGCAGGTGCCGTTTGCATCTTGTGGCTTTCTGATTGACTTGATTCCATCTTAATTGCAGCGGCTTCCCAGCACGTTTTTTCTACCTGCGCTTGATATTCCATTGCAGCCAAAGCGCCTGTAAAACCCGCTTTTTCCCACACCTCATGGTCAATCGTCACCACCATTCCTGAATTTGCATATGGATTGTTTCGCTTGGACGGAGACCAGCCATTTGTGACTATTTCTCCTGGAGAAGTGGCGCACGGTGCAATGATTCCTCCTGGACACATACAGAAGCTGTGTACGCCTCTCCCATCTATTTGGCAAACCAGCTTGTAGGAGGCCGCAGGCAATCTTTCCTCACTGTTAAAATTCACCCTGTCTTCTCCGTGGTACTGCACCGTATCCACAAACGATTGAGGATGTTCTACTCTCACTCCGAGTGCGAAAGGCTTTGCTTCCACAAGGATGCCATTCCGATTGAGCATTTTGAAAACATCGCGGGCGCTGTGGCCTGTGGCAAGAATCATTGTCGAACATTTTCTGACATCCACAGCATTCTCTGAGGCCAAAGAAGCAGACACCAGTTTCCCGTCTTTGACTTCAAGATCTGTGAGCAAGGTGTTAAACAAGACCTCTCCACCCGAATTCTCAATCGTCTCACGCATACTTGTGATGATGGCAGGAAGTCTGTTCGTGCCGATATGGGGGTGAGAATCGACCACAATGGACGATGGCGCACCATGGACGACAAGCCATTCGATGGCCTCCATCACATGTCCACGCTTTTTTGCACGGGTGTATAGCTTTCCATCTGAATACGTCCCTGCGCCTCCTTCTCCGAAACAATAGTTCGAATTGGGATTGATCACATGCTCCTTCACCAATTTTGCCAGGTCACGACGGCGTTCGCGCACCGCTTCCCCCCTTTCGATGATGATGGGCCTAAAGCCCTCTCGAATCAGTTCCAGCGCAGCATATAAGCCTGCGGGTCCACTCCCGATCACAAGCACCTCTTCCTTGCCCCTGACATCGGGCCACTCCCAAACTTGCATTTCTCCATCGGGCTCCGGAACTGATTCAGGCCCGGCTTCCACCGAAAGCTGAATAATGACGGGTTTTTTTCTGGCGTCAATGCTGCGACGCAAGATCCGTATCCAGGCGACCGAGTCATCATCAAGTCCCCAGCTTTCCTCTATGGCAATACGGAGCAATCGATTGTCTGATGCTTCTTCGGGACTGACCCTCACCTGACCTTTCCAAATTCCTTTGTCGTTTTGCTCCATAATGCGAAGATATCTGCTTTGACCTCCGTACATTCGTACTCCCATGGAAAAAACGAACAAAGAATTTCCACATAACCCCTTGCGATTCGATTCTGAAGGGTTGAACAGATCTGAAGTATTGGCGCTTTATCAACAGTTGCTTCTGCCAAGAATGATTGAAGAGAAGATGCTTTCTCAACTGAGGCAAGGCAAAATCTCTAAGTGGTTTAGCGGGATAGGACAAGAGGCCATTTCTGTGGGTGTCGCTGCTGCGATGCCTAACGATACTTGGATTCTACCCATGCATCGGAACCTTGGCATCTTCACAACCCGAGGGATCACCTTGGACCGACTGTTCGCTCAATTTAAGGGCAAGGAACACGGGTTCACAAAGGGCCGAGACAGAAGCTTTCACTTCGGATCCAAGGAGCATAAGATCTGTGGCATGATTTCCCATTTGGGGCCACAATTGGGAATTGCAGATGGCATTGCCCTTGCACATAAATTGGACAAGTCTGGAAAATCCACCTTTGTATTTACAGGGGATGGAGGAGCGAGTGAAGGCGATTTTCACGAGGCAGTAAACGTCGCTGCAGTGTGGCAATTGCCTGTCATTATCGGCATTGAAAACAACTCATGGGGACTCTCAACACCGTCCTCTGAACAGTTCCTTTGCGCGCACTTTACGGACAAGGCAATCGGGTATGGAATCCCCGCTGAAGATGCGATACAAGTCGATGGAAACGACATCCTTGCGGTCTACAACACCGTGCGTAAATGTGTTGAATCTTTACGTGAGAATCCTCGTCCTATCATACTGGAATTCAAGACGTTTAGGATAAGAGGTCACGAAGAAGCTTCAGGCACCAAATACTATCCTGAAGGGCTCATTGAGAAATGGCAAGAGATCGATCCCGTGGAGCGATTTACGGCGCATTTAAAAGCATCCGGTGGACTCCGCAATGAAGAAGAAGCGGAGATGCACAAGGCCGCTATTTTAGAGGGCTTAAAAATATCTTCTGACCTCCCTGACATTGTCGCAAATGTGGACGTAGAACTTGAAGACCGGTTTGCACCAGGTACACCTGAACCCACCCCCCCGACAACGGAAGGTCGAGAGTTGAGATTGATTGATGCCATACAAGAGGGGTTAGGAATGAGCATGGAGAAGAACGAGGGCATGATTTGCATGGGCCAAGACATCGGCTCATATGGGGGTGTCTTTAAAGTCACAGATGGATTTCTAGAAAGGTTTGGAGAAGAACGTGTGAGAAGCACTCCGCTGTGTGAAAGTGCCATTGTGGGCGCCGCTTTGGGGCTGAGTATCAGCGGGCGAAAATCCATGATGGAGATGCAATTCTCTGATTTTGTCACGTGTGGATTCAACCAAATCGTGAACAATCTGGCAAAGATTCACTGGCGTTGGGGACAATGTGCCGACGTCGTCATCAGGATGCCTACAGGAGGAGGTGTGGGCGCTGGACCCTTTCACTCTCAAAGTGTGGAAGCTTGGTTCTTCCATGTTCCAGGTTTAAAAATCGTTTACCCTTCTACTCCAGCAGACGCAAAGGGGTTATTGAGAATGGCCGTCGAAGATCCAAACCCAGTCCTTTTCTTTGAACACAAACTCCTTTACAGGAGCTTAACGGGCTTGGTTCCGGAGGAAGATTACACCATCGAATTTGGCAAAGGAAGAAAAGTAAGAGAAGGAAACGACGCGACCCTCATCACGTATGGATTGGGTGTGAAATGGGCTGAGCAAGTTCTGGACGCACATCCAGAATGGTCGGTCGAACTGATCGATCTCAGGACACTGCTCCCGTGGGATGAAGAAATGGTCATGGAAAGTGTCAACAAGACGGGAAAAGCCCTCGTGTTACACGAAGCAACGATGACTGGGGGTGTGGGTGGAGAGATTAGCGCACGAATTCATGAAGAATGTTGGCGCAACCTCGATGCACCGGTTGTGAGAACAGCGAGTTTAGATACTGCTTTTCCTTTTGCCGCTGACCTAGAAAAAACGTTTATGGCAAACAATCGCCTTGAAAGTGATTTAAAAACGCTTATAAAGCATTAAAACGGCGAAATTCAACACCTAAAACTTGGTTTTAACGTCAGATTGGTGTAGTTTACTTCGATATGCCCCTTCACATTGAAAACGTACGACGCGCAATACACTCCATGCTTAACGATGTGGTAGAGCAGAGCTTTGCCCATGTGCTTGCTTTCCCCATTGATGATGAACAGGCGCATCTGTTAATCAAGAAAGCAAATGTTTCACTGAAAGCATTGGTTTCTCAAGCGAGACAAGATGAACTTATTCCAGAAGAAAACACAAAACAAGCCGCACTTCGTGACACTGTGAAGCGCGCAGAGAAAATCAGTTTGTCATTGCTCTATGAACTGCAGGTTTTACGTAAAAACCAAGCGGAGAGATAGAACACCTTGCGGTCTTAATCCGCGCTAAGAAGACGGATCAACCCACTTACCGGATCAACCCACTTACTTTTTCGCCCTTCTTGCTTGACGCGCAGAAGATGATGAGCCGCCACGACCGCCTGTAGACGTCTTCACTCCTCCTCCTTTAACCGCTTGCTCTACCATTTTGATGTCCTTCGTAAGCATGCCCTTCGTGTCGAGTCGCTTGCAATCGTTGAGCAACATCATGGCTTCTCTCGTGCGACGCTTTGTACTCGCAATAACAGCCAGGTTGAGTTTTGCCGCAGCCTCGTCGTGGGCATGACGCAATCCCAAACTCACGGCTTCCTTCAAATATTTTTCCGCGACGTTCATATTCTCCTCCATGGTAAGGCTCCCCAACAGGAAGTTGTAATAGCCTCTCTGTCTAGGCCAAAGCTGATTTTGTTTAATTCTCCCCAACCATTTTTTTGCCTCGGGCATCTTTTGCTGTCGGATCTGAACGAAAGCCAACACCAGCCTCATGCTCTTTAACGTCATCACCACCAGTATGATCGTAACAAAAATCATTCCAATCGCGGCACCCGTTTGGGCTTTAGAAAACAAATAAACCGTGTAAGCCAAACTTGAGGCTGCCAATAATATTTTAATCAGACGAGTCAACATATATGCAAGTACCTTTGTGAATAATAGAACACAAATTTACTAAGGTATGAATTGGAAACACCTGACTTCTGTAGGGGATTTAGAGAACGCAATTTCGGCGTCCGATTTGGGGACCGTCGTGCTCTTCAAACACAGCACGAGGTGCGCTGTGAGCAGAATGGCGCTGAAGATGTTTGAACAGGGTTGGGATGAATCCCTGAGTAATGTCTCGGCATATTACCTCGACCTGTTAGAAAACAGGCCAGTAAGTGCTGCAATAGCAGAGAAACTGGACATCGAGCACCAAAGCCCACAGATGCTCATCTTGCAAAATGGACAGGTTGTGCACCATTCAAATCACCATGCCATTGATGTGAATACCGTAAAGAACTACCTTTGAATACCATGGCTTCAGAAATTAATTCAACAAAAATTGCCAAGCTTCGTGTCATTCTAGATACCGAGCAAGATGTGTATCGGGATATCGAAATCTCCACAGATTCGACACTTTTGCATTTTCACAACGCCATCTTAGATGCTTTCGGTTGGAGTCCCGGTGAAATGGCCTCGTTTTTCGAAAGTGATGAAAACTGGGACAAGGGAAAAGAGTACTCCTTGATGGACATCGGTGGTGAAGGAGATATGACCGTCATTCAAGTGGATGCCATCATTCAAAACACCGATTCCAGGGCAGTATACGTATACGACTTCCTGAGGATGTGGTGCTTTTTCATCGAGCCTGTTTCGTTTGATGAAGCTGTACCCAACATAGAATATCCCCAACTTTGTTTTGAGTCTGGAACGCCCCCTTCATTTGACAGCAAAGACGGAGACCTCGCTGAAGGAATGGGATTCGAGATGCCTGAGGAGGGTTACGCAATGGACTCCGGGGATGGGAAACCCGAAAAAACAGGCGATCCTGAAATCGATGCATATCTTGAGGAGCAAGAGGGTGGAGATGACGATGGATGGAGGGAGGACCATGCAAGTTTGGATGGACTAGACGAATTGATGTAATCACAACGTGCGCCCACTCCTCATTTGTATCGTAGGACCTACTGCAGTAGGCAAAACAGCGTTCGCAATTCGAGTTGCCCAAGAAGTCGGAGCGGAAATAATAAGCGCAGATTCCAGGCAAATTTACCGTGGCATGAATGTCGGGACAGCCGCCCCTACTGCGCAAGAACGCGCACAAGCAAAACACCATTTCATTGACTTCTTAGATCCCGCGGAATTGTATAGCGCAGGAGATTTCGAGAAGGATGTGGTGGGGTTTCTAGGAAGTTACTTCGAAAAAAACAACATCGCCGTGCTTGTTGGGGGGTCGGGATTGTACGTCAAGGGAGTCACTGACGGGTTTGGGAATCTTCCCCGTGACAAGGGAGTCAGAGACATCTTAAATGCGAGATTGGAAAAGGAGGGCGTGGAGTCGCTTGCGTTTGAACTTCGCATCCTGGACCCTACCTATGCCGCGAAGATGGACTTAAAAAACCCGCAACGTGTTGTTCGGGCATTGGAAGTCTGCATTGTGACAGGCAAACCATTCTCCTCATTTCATTCTGACAACAAGACGGAACGATCGTTTGATCTGTTGCAAATAGGACTGACCGTTCCGCGAGAAGAATTAAACGCGAGAATAGAAAAGAGAACGAAAACAATGATCGAAAACGGATGGGTGGACGAAGTAAAAAAACTCATGCACCTCTCCCACTGCAATTCCCTTAGAACGGTGGGATACAAAGAACTTATGTCCCATCTCAATGGTGCGTGTACTCTAGAAGAGGCTGAAGAAAGAATTGTAATCTCTACGCGTCAGTTTGCAAAACGCCAAATGACTTGGTTTAAAAATGACGACCGCGTGGTTTGGTTTGACAGGTCAGAAACGGAGTCTGCATTTGAACACTGCAAACAAATCGCATCCAAGTATGAATAAAGATTTGATGCTCCATTTCGATGAGCAAGTCGCCTCGGATCTTGAATTCGACAGAATCCGATCCAAGCTCGCAGCCAAGACGCTTCAGCCTACAGCTGAATCCAGAGCGCTGGCGCTCGCTCCGATTAAAAACAGCCGCTCAATCAGAAAAACCCTGAGCGAAACCGAAGAATTAAGACGCATTAAAGTCGAAGGCGAACCCTTCCCCGCCTTAGAATTTGAGGAAATGCAGAATGAGATTCGACTGATAGAAATCCGAGACTCCGTCCTTGACGAAGAGAGTTTCACGAAAATTTCTCGGGCCTCCCATACGGTCAATCAGATCGTGAAATTCCTTCAAAACAAGAGCGCGCAGTATCCCAGATTGAATGACATTCAAAAGGATTTGGTCTACACAAAAGACCTCATCGATCCCATCGCAAAAGTCTTTGATGCCAAGGGCCAAATTTCAGACAACGCCTCACCCACCCTAAGTACAATCCGAGAGGAAATGACGGGGTTGAGACGCAAGATCAGCCGGAACTTCAACAGTGTCATGAAGGATCTCCAGGGAAAGGACATGCTTGCAGACATCCGTGAGGGGTTTGTAAATAACCGCAGGGCATTGGCGGTAGAAAGCACGTATAAAAGACGTGTAAAAGGCAACGTTTTGGGCTCCTCCACGACGGGAACCATCACCTTTATAGAACCGGGGGTCGTCATCCCCTTGAACCACGAACTCGAAATTTTACGCGATGACGAGCGCAAGGAAAAGCGACGGATTCTGAAGGAGCTCACGCGAATCGCTCGACGGAACCTTCCCTTGATTCGCAACTACCAAACCGCACTTATTGAATTCGACTGGATACAAGCACGCACCAGACTTGCGATTGAATTTGGTGCATGCCTTCCCCACATCCTGAAAACGCCAGGGATTCATCTCATTGATTCCTACCACCCTCTCCTCGTTCAAACAAATGAGGCCATAGGGATACAAACACATCCTCAAACCCTACAGCTTACGAAGAACAGCAGAATACTCGTGATCTCAGGTCCCAATGCTGGAGGCAAGAGTATTACGCTGAAAACAGTAGGCCTCCTTCAAGTCATGCTGCAATCTGGACTTCTGATCCCGGTGGACCCCAAATCGGAAGTGGGGTTTTTCGACTCCATACTCACCGACATAGGCGACAACCAAAGCATAGAAAATCAGCTCAGTACATACAGCTATCGGTTGGGTCGCATGAGACATTTTCTAAAGGTTTCTGATGCCAAATCACTTCTGCTTCTCGATGAGTTTGGCACGGGCTCGGACCCTGAATTGGGTGGCGCACTCGCTGAAGTTTTCTTTGAGGAACTTTATGAAAGAGGCGTTTTCGGAGTGATTACAACGCATTATGCAAACATCAAATCTCGCGCAGCAGAACTGAAGCACGCCATCAATGCTTCGATGTTGTTCAACCGAGAGACACTCGCCCCGTTGTTCAAACTAGAAATCGGCAATCCAGGCTCGTCTTTTACGTTCGAAGTCGCTGAAACAAACGGCATCTCCCCTGCGTTGATTTCCAGAGCGAAGTCAAAACTCGACATCCGAAAAGTAGAGCTCGACGCACTTATTGGCGACCTTCAGAAGGGGAAAGCGAATTTGGCAAAACTCACGAACAGACAACTTAGGGCTGAAGTTGATGCCGAGAAAACGTCGATGGAAGCGCGTAAAATGAAATCCCAGTTTTCAGAGAAATCCGTGGCTTTAAATGAAGCGACAGAAGCGTTTAACATCGCGATTGCGAGAGGGAAAAAACTCAGCCAATTTATTGACCGCTTTAAGCCCGGGAAAAACAACACCGCCCTACTTGAAGAAATCAACAAGTTTCTTGCCGTAGAGAATTCTCGCAAAGAAGAAGCGGCACAACGAAGTGCCAGAAATTCTGCACGTTCAAAAAACGCATCCATTCAAGCCGACAAAAGGAGACCAAACCACAGATCTGACGAAATCAAAAAGGGGTCCACAGTCAAACTCCGCAACGGAAAGGAACGCGGAGAAGTCATCTCCATTCAGGGCAAGACCGCCACAGTCATGTTCGGCGCCTTTAAAACCCGCGTCGGAACAAACAACCTCACCTTCCTGAAATAGGCTGTTGTTGCCGTAGGGGGCTACACACATCTCAGTAAATACAGGTATTACAGACGGTTACTAACATCTGTTGTTCCCATTGTTGTGCCGAATTCAAACAGGTTTGATGAAAATTTTTCTAATTCCCACAAATACCAATATAAGTATCGAATAAACAATGAAAAATGGAATCACATAATCTTGAAGATTTAAGGTTAGCATAAGTGACATCAATAGCAACTGAAATCCAAGGCCATACAATGATACTAACGTCATAAACCACTTGGGAAATGGAGGACTGTCACTCGCGTTTTTATCCAAATGATACATGATCTTGTCAAAAATGATATATAAGATATTATAGATTTTATAAAATA
>JAQCID010000007.1 GCA_027618855.1 Bacteroidota bacterium
TTGCCCATTAACGTGCCATAGTTCCGGAATCTAAATTGAAAATTGTTATGCAGATAAATGCCATCGGAAATGGGGATCACGACTTGCGTAAAGGTATCGGTCGACATAACAACAAGCGAGTCTTCCCAAACCCTCGTCCACAGATCGCCCTCTGAACCTATAGATTTGAATTCAACAATTAATGAGTCTTCTCCAAGGTCATGTGCATTGCCTATTCCCCCGCCTTCGTACCAAAAAGACAATGTCACTTCATTATTTGCCGTCAGTCCACCCAAATATATTCCCCTAGAAGTTAACGTATCCGCCCACCCATGTGCATCGATACTGTTAAATACATATGGATAACCACCCGCATCTAATCCATCAAGTGTAACCACTCCTATTGTGGGTGGGTTAATTGCAATAGTTGAGGTCCTACGTACAGGACTAGAATCCCACCTTACCAATTCTGGCCTATCAACTCCTGATTCCTCAAAAAAACTTGGCCAAGCAAAATCATCTAAAAAGGGAAGCACCAACGGAGGACTTCCACCACGAATCTGAAGGTTTAAAGATGTGGAATGAGATTCAGACAGAAGCTCATTCGGTGTAAAGACCAAGTCACGTTCTAGCTCCTGAGCGTTGACTGTAGAAGTAAACGTCACCAAAGAAAGGAAGAATAAAGAGCTGAAAAATAGAGAGCAAATTCTTTTCATCGTACGTTAATTAATGACCGTATTGAGTACCAAATCTACAGCAGTTCCAGCTTTTACAACTCCAGAAGATGAGGAAGGATATTGATGTACAACAATCGCCCTTGCTGAGTCTTGTGAAGTAACCACACTGTCTCCAAATTCGACATATCCTATAGAAAGTGAAGATTCTGTCAGTTTTTCAGAGGCATCCGCTAAATTTAAGCCTGAAAGCCATGGGATCCGAACTCTCCGAAGTGAAGATTTCCCTACGAATAAAGTTATTTTAGAATTGCGTTTGCGTCTGTCTTCAGGAGAGAGTGAGATTCCATTAGACTCAACTCTCACAACTTTACCATCAAGGATGAGATTAGGCTCCTCTCGCTCTTCAACAATAAAGCCCTTTCTTTCAAGAATGTTTCTTGCCAATCTGGCATCTTGCCCTTCGTGAACGGTGATACGTTCTTGCGGAGGAGTAATTCTGAACGTTGTGAGGTACACGGGGCGACCACTTTTAACTAAACTTTCAGCTGGAGGAGATTGTTCAAGAACTGTTCCAGGAATTGCCGAAGAGCTATATACAGAATCTAGATGAATCGGAAGTAGCGCCAAATCTTCTATCACCAAAAACGCAGAATCTAGATGCAAACCTACCAGGTAAGGAATGTGACGCTCAGACCAAGGACGGCTGTTAAATTGTAAAAACAACATGCTCCCGCCGAGTATCACAACCCAAGTTACCCCAACAACTAAAATAGTTTTTAGAAAGGTTTTACTAAATACAAATTGGCGTAAACTCATGAAACGATCTGTTGTATATTATAAATCCAGCGCTTCTTCAAATCCATTGTCATAGTAAGCACGAAGCTCCGAACAATGACCGAAATTCTTTTCATCAACGACGATTTTACCTTTTGTAACATGCCCTAGAAGGACTGCGCCAACTTTATTCGCATCGCAGATATCAAAAAAGTCATCCTGATCTTCCTCCGCCAAAGTCACGATGATTCTACCCTGAGCTTCTCCGAATAAGAAGCCATCCAAACGTAGTTCATTGTCAGACACAATATCGAAACCTAACATATCTGGCATAGACATTTCCAGCAAAGTAGTGAAAAGCCCTCCATCACTTATATCGTGTGCAGCATTAACAAGTTGCTTGGCAATCAGGCTTCTGATGCAGGTATGAAGCGCTGCTTCTTCATCTAAATTAAATTTCGGAGGAGGTGATTGTTTTACCCCCACCATATTTGCAAGGTATTCTGACGAGTTAATGCAATCTGAGAGCTCTCCCAGATGGAAAATTAAGTCACCTTTCTTTTTAAAATTCAGGGACATATGCTGCTCTCTGTCTTCAATAATCCCTACCATACCGATTGTAGGTGTGGGGAAAACAGAGGTTGAGGTACCATCCGAATTCGCTGTTTGGTTATAAAAACTCACATTGCCACCGGTAACGGGTGTGTTGTACTTTAAACAAGCTCGGGTCATCCCTTTAATCGCACCTACAAATTGCCAGTACACTTCTGGGTTATAGGGATTTCCGAAATTTAAGCAGTTCGTAATTGCCGAAGGAGTCGCTCCTGTACAACTGATGTTTCGCGCAGCTTCAGAAACGGCAATCGCTGTACCAATTTCTGGGTCAGCTTGTACATACCTCGCATTACAATCTACTGTTAAAGCAAGACCTTTTTTCGATCCTCGCACAGAAACCACCGCAGCATCTGAAGGACGATTTGTGGTTCTATTTAGCGTACCTACCATACTGTCATACTGTTCCCAAACCCACTTTTTAGATGCAATATTTGGCAAGCAAATAAGATCATGAGCCAACTCCATGGCTTGATCTAGAGAAGGGACTGGAACCGAGGCCGGATCAAAAGCCAGTGATTCGGCATACGAAGCAGGCTCAGAATACTCTCGTTCATACACTGGGGCCCCACCACCAAGTACAAGAGTAGATGCTGGCACTTGCGCAACAACCTCATCTCCTACAAAGAAGTTAATCGTATTCCCCTCTGTTACTTCGCCAATAGGAACGGCATGAAGGTCCCATTTGGCAAAAATATCCTCAACAATTTGTTCCTTTCCCTTGGCAACTACAACAAGCATTCTTTCCTGCGACTCAGAAAGAAGAATCTCAAATGGCTCCATGTCTGATTGACGCAAGGGGACCCGGTCAAGATATATATCCATACCCACATTCCCTGCAGCGCTCATCTCAGAAGTTGAACACGTAATTCCTGCGGCGCCCATATCCTGCATTCCAACAATTGCATCGGATTTTGCGAGTTCCAGCGAAGCCTCCATAAGAAGTTTTTCTTGAAAAGGATCACCAACTTGGACAGATGGTAAATCATTTGCGCTTTCTTCCGTAATGTCTTTTGAAGCAAAGGAAGCCCCTTGAATTCCGTCCTTCCCTGTATCCGAACCTACTATATAAACAGCATTTCCAGGGCCTTTTGCTGTCGCTGAAATGATTTCCTTTGAATCTAACAGCCCTACTGACATCGCATTCACAAGAGGGTTCCCTTGGTAGCAAGGGTCGAAGAAAACTTCTCCCCCCACCACTGGAACCCCAAAACTATTTCCGTAATCTCCGATACCTTTTACAACGCCTTCTACCAACCATTTCGTACGTGGATGTTCTGGATCGCCAAATCGCAAACTGTTCAGTTGTGCAATCGGCCTGGCACCCATCGTGAAAATATCTCTATTGATACCACCTACACCAGTAGCTGCACCCTGATATGGCTCAATTGCAGAGGGATGATTGTGACTCTCAATCTTAAATGCGCAACCTATACCATCCCCCAAATCGATGATGCCCGCGTTCTCTTCGCCCGCTTTTACAAGCATTTGATCTCCATCCTTCGGGAGCGTTTTAAGCCATTTAATGGAATTCTTGTACGAGCAGTGTTCACTCCACATCACAGAGTAGATGCACATTTCCGTGAAATTAGGGGTGCGGCCAAGTATCTTTTCGATAGCAGCAAACTCATCAGGAGTCAGGCCCATATCTTGAGCTTGTTTCAAGGTAGCCAGAGCAGTAGAGGCGGTCATAGTAGGCATATAATCCGTTATAAAATGCATTTCAATTGAATAAGTAAAGGTAGCAATGCGAAGCCATTTTAGAAGCGTTTCATGAGGTAACTTTCGCACATGAGAGCAGTTATTCAAAGGGTATCGAAATCTTCCGTGAAAGTGAATGGTGAGATCTTGGGACAAACCGCCCTGGGACTCCTTGTTTTACTAGGAATAGAAGACCTCGACAACGACGAAGATGTGGGTTGGTTGGCACGGAAAATTACTGGACTGAGGATTTTTTCGGACTCAGATGAGAAAATGAATCTGAATATCAAGCAAGTTGGAGGAGGTTTGTTAGTAATCTCTCAGTTTACGCTTCATGCCTCCACGAAAAAAGGAACAAGACCATCGTTTGTCAAAGCGGCGCGCCCTGAAAAGGCAATTCCACTTTATGAACGCTTTATAAAAGAATGCGAGAATATACTTGGAAAGGAAGTTTCGTCCGGGAAATTTGGTGCGATGATGGAAGTGGAACTGACAAACGATGGACCCGTAACGATTGTGATCGACTCGAAAAACAAAGAGTGACTCGTACTAATCTCTCGGGATTGTGCAAACTGGAATCGGGTCCATTTTATGCCGATTTGCAGTGTTAAGTCTGATGTAAATTTCGTAAACCTCTTTTTCACGACCTTCTAGCGTATTCGAATCGCCATTTTCTTCTGAGAATCTCATCGCTATTTCTAGCTCTGCGTATGACGCACCGATTTGGTCTTCATCATTGCGACCATCTCCCCAAAGCCCATCTGTCGGAGCTGCCTCAAGAATACTTTGAGGGACACCTAACTCTCGACCCAATACATACACCTCGGATTTTAACAAATCAGCGATGGGACTGACATCCACCCCTCCGTCACCATATTTGGTAAAGAAACCGATTCCGAAATCTTCTATTTTATTTCCTGTCCCCACGACCAATGCCCTTCTCTGAGCGCCAATTGCATAGAGAAAGGTCATACGCAATCGCGCACGTGTGTTTGCCAGAGCAAGTCCCTGGGACAAATCTACAGAGTCAGGCAAAGCTGCTTTTGTTGCTTCGTAAACGTCTGTTAGTGGGACGCGTAAAACGGTGACGTTGGAAAATCTTTTTGAAAAAGAATCACACAACTCTCTTGATCTTTCTAATTCAGTGGGATCTTGATGAATCGGCAAGTCAATCAAATACACAGGCTTGCCAGTCATCAGACATAGCGTAGCGGTTACCGCTGAATCTATCCCACCCGAAACGCCCAAAACGAAACCATCAAATCTCGAGGAATCTGCATAAGCATTCAGCCAAGAAGAAATATGCTTAGCTACTTTGTGAGGGTCAAAGGCCATCTAAAAAAGGATGCCTACAGAAAGGGAGATAAAACTGTCATGCCCTTTCATTTCGCCTGTAGTCACCACATTTGAAAGAACAACAGGTGATTGAGAACTGTCCACGTTAATCAGTTCAACATCCTTGTGCGTATTGGTGAAAGATGCATTGTAATTCAGGCCGACCACCAAGGCTGTCGTTCCACTTAAAGTTCGTTCGATTCCACCACCGACAATCATAGATGCGCGAAATAATTTAACATCTGAATCTATCGGAATTCGGTCGCTAATTGGAGACCCTCCTACCTCATATGTTGACCACTGTCCATTTGCTACTTCCTCATAACTCCTATATCTGGCTTCGTCAGCTTCCGCTTTAATATTCATCCCTATGCCTAAGCCAAAACGTCCAAAAACAGTCGAATATCCTATTTCATTTGTCCGCATCTTAAACGTTAAAGGAAGCTCTACATATTGGAGGCTGTAGGTTCTGTCGACATTCATCAGGTAGTCATCGTCCTGCGGATCCTGTACCAAATACCGAACATCACCACCTGTATTAAACACATTGACCCCCAGACCTAAAGCGTAATTTTCCGAGAAAAGTACGTCAGCAATGAACTCAAAACCGAAGTTTACTTTTGCACCAAGCGTCTCATGATCGTAATCCGTTGACACCATCCAAGCTGTGTTTGGACTAATCGCAAGACCCATCTTAAAGTCCTGAGCGATTGATTGTGTTGAGGAAAATAAGCTGAAAGCAGCTAAAAAAGCAACCAATATTGTGGTTGAACGAAGGGAAGTTTGAATAGTACGCATAAGTGTGCTCATCTTTGCAGTTGTAAAAGTAAAATTAAACGTAGAATGCATGGGAACAAGCGAAATTCGTACCACGTTATTGAGAGGTCTATTGTGTACAAGACTTAAAAGCCCGTTTTCACTGTACTTTTCAATGTTTATTTCTTTTTTATTAGTGTCATGCGCCAACGATAAATGGGAAGTTGAACCCTCTTCAGTTGAATTCGATGCGCCTTTTGTTGCCCTTGATTTTATCGAGGACATTCAAGATCTTCCAGGCAATGACAGCCTCGCATTGAACACACTTCAACAGAAATACGGCGCGTTTTGGGAGGATTACTCCGAAGACATTCTGAAAATAGGCGCTGCAAACAAAATCTCTACAATGAGAGAGTTGCGCCGATTTGTCAAACATCCTGACACTCAGGAGACATTGAAAGCGATTGACACGACTTCTGGAGACAAGACGTATTTACAATCTGTCGAAAAAACGCTGGAAGAAGGATTTAAACGCTTCCATGCATTCATGCCCCAAGAGACCATTCCGACAATTGTTTGGATGCCCAGTGGATTCAACTTCGCAATTTATCCGCGCAAGGAATATGTCGCGGTGGGGGTTGAATGGTTCCTAGGTCCTGATCATCCTATTGTCGGACTTCTTCCTCCTGACCGATTCCCTCAGTACCAACAACTCAGAATGCATCCCGACCTTATGGCTGGAGACACCTTCAAAGGCTGGCTGTTGGTCTACTTTTCTGGGTCAGGATATACAGGCGAACGATGCATTGATGACATCTTGTACTGGGGGAAGGTTTTATGGCTTATGAAAAAATGCTTGCCCGAACTCCACGACCATCTTCTCATGGACTGGACGCCAGATAAATTGCATTGGGCTGAAGCAAATGAAAGCGCCATATGGCTAGAACTGCAACCCTCTAAAGTGCTTTTTGAAACGAACAGAACCATTTATAAGAGATGGCTCTCAGATGGCCCCTTCACAAAAGCTGGGTCAATTCCACAGGAAAGCCCCGATCGACTTGGGATTTGGATGGGGTGGCGTATCGTCGAAGATTATATGGATAGAAATCCTGAAACAACAATTGAAGAATTATTTAACGAACAAGATCACATACCGTTTCTTAAATCGTACAGACCCGAACATTAAAATATGATGCCAGATAACATTATTAAAATTACAGTATCCACAGATGAGAACCATGTTCCAACCGAAATCGTTTGGTCTGCGGAAGGAGAAGACAGTGAGGAAAGAACGTCAAAAGCGATGTCGCTAGCCATGTGGGATGACAAGGACGGTCGATTAATGAATATGGACCTGTGGACGAAGAACATGAGTGTAGAGGAGATGCGCCATTTTGTATGCCAAACAATGATGACGCTTGCTGACACCTTTGAACGTTCAACATCCGACAAACCTCATGCTGATGCGCTACGTGGCTTTACGAGAGAACTGGCAAAAAGAATCGGCGTCATGAAAGATAACGATTCTGACAAGGTTAAAAAAGCTGATTCGTCACCTCAATAAAGCTAAGGAGTTCCTCTCTCCCATCGCCCTTATTTGCGCTGGTAATAAACATGGGAGGCATTTTATGCCATTGCTTAAGCATCACCGCTTCGTATTTGGCTTTGAACGCTTCCCTTTCTGTTTTATTGAGCTTGTCTACTTTCGTGAATACAAGGACAAACGGAAGCCCTGTTTCGCCGAGGTAAGCCATAAATTCCAGGTCAACTTTCTGGGGTTTCAATCGCGAATCCACGAGCATCATGGTACACAAAAGATTCTTTCTACCTTCCAGGAATTGCCTGGAAGTTCGTTCCCATTTAATGCGCTCTGACTTACTGATTTTTGCATAACCAAACCCTGGCAAGTCAGTTAAATACCAAGGAGTTGTGACTTTTTCCTTGTCGAGATCTAGCCCATTAATCGCAAAATGATTGATGAGTTGAGTCTTGCCCGGCGTACTGGAAATTTTTGCCATCGAATTCCTTCCTACCAACATATTGATGAGCGATGACTTCCCCACGTTTGACCGGCCAATAAAAGCATACTCAGGCCTGTCCATTTCAGGACATTCCCTCGGGTGGGCACTACTTTTAACGAATTCTACTTGTGAAATTTCCATGACGTAAAGTTGTCCTAAGACTGGATTCCTATTGAACGGGAATCATACCAATCAGATAATATCTTATTAAATTCTATTGGATGCTCCATCATGGGAGCATGACCACACTTGTCGATCCAAAACAGATCAGCATCTGGGAACCCCGCTAAAAAAGATTCCGCAACATCTGGGGGTGTAACGATGTCATTGCGACCCCAGATCAAACAAACTGGAATCGTCATGGCAGGCAAGTCCTTTTCCATGTTGTGACGAATTGCTGATTTGGCTATTGAGAGAATCCGCAACACTTTATTCCTATTGTTCACAGCTTCAAAACACTCCTCCACCAATTCATCAGTTGCCAATGACGGGTCAAAGAACGTAATCGCAACCTTATTCCTAATATATTCCTTGTCCTCTCGCCTCGGAAAACTGTTTCCAAAAGCATTTTCATATAACCCACTGCTCGCAGTCAAGGTGAGAGAGGCGACTCTTTCAATATAATTCTTTGTGAAAATCAAACCTACATGCCCGCCCAAACTGTTTCCGAGTAAGTGCACTTTGTCTAAGTTCATTGCGTCGACAAATCCTTTGATGTGTTCGGCGATCATGCTGGCATTTGTCTGACGAAGGGGCAATTCATAAATGGGTAATATGGGAGTAATCACCCTAAATTTCTTGCTAAAATGTTCTCTCACATGAGAGAAATTACTCATCGCACCAAACAATCCGTGCAAGACGATGAGCGGTTCTCCTACCCCCTCTTCAACATATTTGTATTCCCCGAGTTCAATAATATTCGTGTCCATTACTTCTTATTTGAAAGGCCAAACTACACCTATATCAACCATTACTCACACTTACATTCACATAAACATCCACGTTAGGTTGTTCACATTCAATGTTGATATCATGTTGAAATTATACTTTATCGATTTTATTGAATCTGCGCTATCCCTTGAATAATATGGGTTTCTAACTCTTTAATGTTTATCACTTTTCCACAATGTGGTAGAAAGTGTCATTTAGTGGGAATATGTGGGAAATCTTGACTAATTTTGTGAATTCCAGACAACTCTGACAATGCTCAACCTATTAGGAGAACATATATGTAGAATAGACGCCAAAGGGCGCCTCATGTTCCCTGCCAAATTGCGCCGTCAATTGGACAAGATTTTACATCATGGGCTTGTCATTAACCGGGATATTTTTGAAGGATGCTTGGTGCTTTACCCGAAGCCTGAATGGGACAAAGTGAACACCGAAATGACGCAACTGAGTCGGTACAATAGAAAGCATCAATTGTTTCAAAGAAAGTTTATGAAGGGAGCTACTATTGTGAACCTAGACGCATCTGGAAGATTAAACGTACCGACCGCACTGCTTGAATATGCTGGAATAGACTTGTCAAAAAGCAATGAGATCATCGTATCTGGACTTGGTGAAAAAGTGGAGATATGGACTGTTGAAGGATATGGAAAACAAGTATTAAGTGACGACACCGATTTTGACTTTGGAAATTTAGCTGAAGACGTTCGCAGGGACATCGAACCAGGAAACGCCAACTAAAAAATGACAAACACCTACCACGTTCCCGTGCTACTAGACGCCTCAATAGAGGCTCTTAGACTTGGCGACGGCAGCGGGGCCTGGATGGATGCGACCTTCGGAGGTGGAGGGCACAGCAGAGTTATTTTGGAAAACCTGAATGAAAAAGGAGTGTTATTTGGATTTGATCAGGACCCGGATGCTGTTGCAAACACAATTGATGACAAGCGATTTACACTGGTTGAGGCAAACTTTAGATATGCCACGCAATTCTTAAGCTTGCACGGTGTAGAAAATCCGAACGGAATCCTGGCTGACCTTGGCGTTTCTTCTCATCAATTCGATACCGCAGAAAGAGGTTTCTCACTGCGCATGGATGGACCGTTAGATATGAGGATGAATCCCGAAACCGGCATCTCTGCAGCTGAGGTCATTGACGAATACACTTGGGAAGAACTCATGGTCGTTCTAAGAATGTATGGGGAGGTAAATCGACCAGATAGAGTTGCGCGTGAAATTGTGGCCGCCCACCATGCGGTACCCATAAAAACAACGGAAGACCTGGTGAAGGTTCTAAGTAAGATGGCGCCCGGTGGAAGAGAAAATAAATTTTACGCTCAAATATTTCAAGCCTTAAGAATTGAAGTCAATGATGAATTAGCGGCATTAAAAGAGTTGCTTGATCAGTCTTCGAAATTGCTTAAGCCCGGTGGACGATTGGTCGTGATTTCTTACCACAGTCTCGAAGACCGTCTGGTAAAACACTTTATGAGGTCTGGGAATTTTGAGGACAAAGTTGAAAAAGACATTAAAGGTCAAATACACGCACCATTTGTACCTATTTCACGAAAAGCGATTGTTGCAACGCCAGAGGAAGTCATGAATAACCCACGTGCTAGAAGCGCCCGACTTCGCGTAGCTGAAAGAACTGAATTTCAGAATGCATCATGAAGTGGTTATTTCGACGAGATAAACAAGAAAAGCCTGAAGTCGGAGGTGCTAGAGGAAACAAACACCTGACAAAAGAAGAGAAAAACGCACGCATTGAAGCCCAAGAATTGGCAAAGAAAGCGGCCGATGAAGCGACACAAATAGCCAAAGAGAAAGCAAAAAAAGCACGCAACATCTCTAATCAGAAATCTGAGGGTACACGTCAGGAAAAAGCAACAAAAAAGAGTTCCGACAACAACAGTATCGGGAAGTTTTTTCGCGACATATTAAATGGAACGTTCTTAACAGGGGATGGAATCACAACACACATTCCATATCTGCTATTCCTGTGTGGTATTTTTTTATTGTACATCAGTTTGGGGTACACATTTGAGAATATCGAACGAGAGAAAATGAAGACCGAGCATTCTCTTGAAGAAGTCACTGCAGAATATAAAACACTGCGATCTGAATTGGAATCAAGGCTCCAACAAAGTAGAGTGGAAAGCGCAACGGCATTTCTCGGACTTGAACAACCTATGGAGCAGCCTGTCCTCCTTGAAGTAGATGTCAAATGACTTCAAGGAGTAAAAACATAGAAGAGAACAAAGTCGCGACCGGCAGGTATTGGGTCGTCTTCGTATGCCTTTGTTTTGTGGGACTATGCATCTTCTGGAGACTGTTTTCAATTCAAACAATTGAGAATGAAATCTGGTCTGAAAGAGGCGCTGAATTCAGACACAGCATTCGAACGATTGACCCTGCTAGAGGACAAATCCAAGCACGAGATGGCAGTCTACTCGCGACAAGTGTACCCGTGTATGATTTAAGATGGGACACCAAATGTGAAGCCATCAAATGGAAGTTATTCGAAGCGCAAAGAGATTCTTTGTGTATCGGACTGGCAAGCGTTTTGGGGGGGGACCCTGAGGATTACTCCGCAAAGCTTGACAAAGCAAGAAAGGACGGAAGTAGGTCTACCAGATTTGCAAAACAAGTTCCGTTCACAGACTACAAAGAGCTAAAGAAACTCCCATTCATCAGATCTGGGAGGTATACAAGTGGGTTTGTTTTTGAACGAAAAGAAGAAAGGCGCAAACCATTTGGACAGCTGGCTGGCCGAACAATTGGCATTGATCGTGAACATCAGAGAGTGGGGATTGAACTTTCTTGGAACAAAGAACTTGGTGGAGAAGAGGGGAAACAAATGCAAAAAAGAATCAGTGGAGGTGCTTGGCTACCTGTGACGGATGATTATATCGTGAAACCGAAAGAGGGATTAGATGTCGTTACTACAATAGACATGCATTTGCAAGACGTTGCCTCAAATGCACTGGAAACTCAATTGACACGACACGATGCAGAATGGGGTGTCGTCGTCCTCATGGAAGTCGAAACAGGCTACATCCGAGCGATCTCAAATCTCAAGAGATTTGATGACAGTGAGGGAAATACGAAATATTATGAGAGTTACAACCACGCAATAGGAGCGTCTGTAGAGCCTGGATCTACATTCAAGCTTGCATCACTTATGACATGTCTGGAATCAGGTGGGATGACCCTCAATGATTCGATCGATGCTGGAAATGGGGAGGCCTTTTTCCATGATCAAAGAATGCGAGATTCGAATTGGGACAAAGGAGGACATGGGAAAATATCACTCAAAGAATGCTTCGAGATGTCCTCAAATATTGGAACGGCTCTCGCCGTAAAACAATGCTTCGATCTAGAGCCACAGAAATTCCTAGATGGGCTTCAACGAATCGGTGTCACACAACCTTTGGGAATAAACCTCGTCGGTGAAGGAATTCCTAAAGTATACTCCACAGTTGGAGAAGGTGATTGGTCTGGGGTTTCGCTTACACAGATGGCAATAGGTTATGAAATCACACAAACGCCGCTTCAAACGTTGGCCTTGTATGGAGCAATTGCGAATGACGGTAAGATGATGCGCCCCACATTTGTAAAAGAAACGCAAAGAAAGGGTGAGGTTGTTGAAACGTTTGGACCCGTTGTAGTGAACGAAAGAGTATGCTCTTCAAAAACACTCCAAAGCTGTAGAGAAATGCTAGAAGGAGTCTGTGATCCTGATGGAGAAGGAACAGCTTCGGACATCTTTAAAAACAGACCCTATTCTGTCGCTGGAAAAACAGGTACTGCAAAAATCGCCGTCAACGAGGGCTATGCCAGTGGTCGATATCGCGCATCATTCACAGGTTACTTCCCTGCTGATGATCCAGAATATGCTTGTATTGTAGTCATTGCAGATACGAGAAGTGGATCATATTATGGAAGTACAATCGCTGCTCCTGTGTTTAGGGATTTGGCAGATTTGATCTATGCAACTGACCCCTCATTTCATGAAGTTCTAGATCAGCCTTTGTTAGCCGAAGCAGAAAGGCATCTACCTACAGCGATGAATGGCGCAAGAGGAGAACTGGTGATGTTGTACGACATGTTAGGGGTAACCTATGAAGACAACAGTGATGGGGAAGATTGGGTCAAGGTAAAAACGGGGGCAGAAAGCGTAACAATATCCTCAAAAACATTTGTGAATAAAGCAATACCTGATGTCCGTGGAATGGGATTACGAGATGCACTATACCTGCTAGAAAATGCCGGAGTGAAA
Source organism: Bacteroidota bacterium (assembly GCA_027618855.1). Taxonomy (GTDB): domain Bacteria; phylum Bacteroidota; class Bacteroidia; order Flavobacteriales_D; family Sanyastnellaceae; genus UBA974. Next base: position 13,083 of record JAQCID010000007.1, read on the forward strand.
GTGATATACAAAGGAACCGGAATTGTGAAAACACAATCAATTACTCCAGGCACTCGATTAAACAACATGAATACAATTAGAATAGAATTGTCGTGAAACTACTCAAGGATCTAATATATGACGCACGAATCAAAGAGATTCAGGGAACGACAAACATTGCCGTTGAGGGAATAAGTATCGACTCACGTGTCATCAAACCGATGAGCCTATTCGTTGCAATTTGCGGGACACAAGTCGATGGTCATGACTACATCAAACAGGCCATCACGAATGGTGCAACCACGGTTGTATGCGAACGATTTCCTGAAGACTTTGTACGTCCTGAATCTGTCACAGTTGTCGTCGTAAAAAACAGCGCAGTTGCGCTTGGATTTATCGCATCTGCATATTATGACCATCCCACACATGACATGAAGGTTGTGGCTGTAACAGGCACGAACGGGAAAACCACAATTGTCACCCTCTTGCATGGTTTACTGAGGTTGTTAGATAGAAAAACGGGTCTTGTGGGGACAATCGAGAACCGCATCAACAATAAAGTTATTGACGCTACGCACACCACACCTGATGCCCTTACACTTCAAGGT
>JAQCID010000008.1 GCA_027618855.1 Bacteroidota bacterium
AACCCCACCATGCCCAGGAAACAAGGCGCCACTGTCTTTCACGTTGGCGCGTCTTTTAAGTACGCTTTGGACCAAATCACCCAGGGTAGAAAGGATGCCCGTCAACAACCCGAGAAAAGCACCTTGGTTGTCCATCCAAAGCCACCCAACAAATGCTGCGCCAATCGCTCCGACAAACGCTCCTTCCCAAGTCTTGTTAGGAGATACGTTCGGAGCCAGGCCTCTTTTAATACACTTCATCCCGAACAGCCTCCCTCCCAAATAGGCAAATGTATCATTCGCCCAAATCAAAGTTAAAAAGGCCACCACATCCCATCCTAAATATTCAGGAATACCCCCCCCCAAGCCTCAAAGGGTCGACCCATTGCCCACAAAGACACCACGGCAAGGGTGATGAGTAAATAACCAAGTGGAGTACCTTTTAATTTCTTGTATTCTTTTAACCCTTGTAGCAAAACAGCAATCCACAAGACAGTGGCAGAAATCAAATCAAAAGTCGTCGCGAACACAACGATAGAAACAAATACAACTCCCGTTAAGCTGCGAGTGATCATTTCATTCATAACTGCAAAAGGGATTGTGCCTGTTCTTCAAAATCTTTTGGCACCAAAAGCTGCACTTCTATAGAAGCAAACCCCACACCCGAGTAACTGCTGTCTTGGCGATTCAAGATTACACAAGGGATCTCAGCATCCACAAGAATCTGCTTGCGCATCTCCACTCCAGGAGCGAAAGAGTCCGCATAAACAGAAACCCAACCGTCCATTATTCAGACTTCGGTTCATTGTCAGCCTCATCGGCTTCCGAATCGGAAACTTCATCGGCAACTTCATCGGCAACCTGATCCGTTTCAACGATCAACTTCACGCCCACTTCCTCTTCTGCAAAAGGTCTTGGGCCTAGAATTCTTTCCACATCGGCCTTGAAAATCACCTCATCTTTCAGAAGTGCCTCAGCAACTTCGACAAGCTTCGATTTGTTTGCAGAAAGGATTTCCATTGCCTTTACGTACGCTTTTTCAATAATCTTGCTTACTTCCTCATCAATGATTCGAGCAGTTGCTTCTGAATAGGGTTTGGTAAAAGTGGTTTCTCCTCCGCTATCGTAATAGCTAATGTTTCCAATTCTTTCATTTAATCCGTAGACAGTCACCATGGCATGCGCTTGCTTGGTGACTTTCTCCAAATCGCTCAGCGCTCCAGTAGATATTTTGCCAAACATGATTTTTTCAGCGGCTCTACCACCGAGCGCAGCACACATTTCGTCAAAGATTTGTTCCGTGGTGGTGATTTGGCGTTCATGCGGGAGATACCACGCAGCACCTAGACTCTTCCCTCTTGGGATAATACTGACCTTCACAAGTGGGGAAGCATACTCCAACAACCAACTTACGGTTGCGTGACCTGCTTCATGAAAAGCAATCGTCTTCTTCTCTTCAGGTGAGATTACCCTTGAACGCTTCTCTAATCCACCGACGATTCGATCAATGGCCTCGTTGAAGTCCGTGTGACCGACTTTCTTTTTATCCTTTCTTGCAGCAAAAAGTGCGGCTTCATTACAAACGTTTGCAATATCGGCACCACTGAAACCAGGAGTCTGTTTTGCGAGAAGGTCTATATCTATCGTTTTATCCGTTTTAATCGGCTTAAGATGAACAAGAAAAATGGCTTTACGCTCATTGACATCTGGCATATCCACATAGATCTGTCTGTCAAATCGACCCGCACGCAACAGCGCGTTGTCTAAAACATCCGCACGGTTCGTTGCCGCGATAATAATGACACCACTGTTTGAATCAAACCCGTCCATCTCGGTCAACAGTTGATTTAACGTATTCTCACGTTCATCATTCGAACTGAAGTTGGCATTTTTACCTCTTGCTCGACCTATGGCGTCAATCTCATCAATAAAAATAATGGAGGGTGCTTTTTCCTTGGCTTGCTTGAAAAGATCCCTCACTCTTGATGCACCCACACCGACAAACATCTCAACGAAATCAGAACCACTTAAGCTGAAGAAGGGCACCTGAGCTTCACCCGCTACAGCTTTTGCGAGCAATGTTTTTCCTGTACCTGGGGAACCTACTAGCAGCGCTCCCTTGGGTATTTTTGCGCCAAGCCTCTTGTATTTGTCAGGCTTCATTAGGAAATCTACGATCTCTTCCAGCTCCTCTTTGGCCTCATCCACACCCGCAACATCGTCAAAAGTGACTTGAGTGTTGTCGCCTTTCTGATGAAGTTTGGCCTTTGACTTTCCAATGTTAAAAATCTGATTGCCGCCTGTTCCTCCTCCACCAATTCGCTTCATAATAAACATCCAAACGACAATCATTATGACGAGGAAAAAGATCCACGAAAACATTTGCTGTCCCCACTCATTCACCGGCTCGTACTTAGACTCGATGTTACTTGAGTCAGTAAGTTCCTTGTAGTCATCCGTGTAACTGTCACCAGGAGGCATTGAAAACCAAAGGTCATGCCCAGAAAACAATCCCTTCATGACGGCATTCGACTCTTCGTCATCATTGGACAATGTTCCACGTGCACTTTCAGTCAAATACACTTTATACACCCGACCATCGTGAATGACGTGATCTACATCTCCAGACTCAACATGTATTTTGAAATCCGCAAACTGAATCTCCTTTCCACCACTGTCAGAGTTGAGCAGGATCATTCCCAGAAGCAAAACACCAACCACAGCGTAGATCCAGTAAAAATTAAAACTTTTACCTGACCCTTCTCCTCCTCCTACGTCCTCATTGGATTTCTTTGGAGTGGTCTTTCTTTTTTTAGGACTCTCCTTGGGATCGCTTTTTTTGTCTTGCATTTTCATACTTGTTCTTCCAACGTTACTGGAGTGTCAGACTCATAGCTTCTTATCTCAGCATCTCCCCACAATTCTTCTAATGCATACCGACTTCTTACATCTTTATGGAACACATGAACAACGACATCAAAATAATCCAAAATCGCCCACTCACCATTTCGCAATCCTTGAACAGACGTCGGTTTTTCTCCAATGGATTCTTTCACTACCTTCTCGACGGAGGATGCCAATGCAGCTACCTGAGTCTGGCTATTTCCATGAGCAATCACGAAAAAAGCAGACATTGCGTTGTCAATCGAACTTAAGTCTATTATTTTGATGTCATGACCTTTGACATCATCAAGACCTTTTATGACTGCATCAAGCAGAATATTAGATGGGAGAACAGCAGGTTTTTTCATTAAATATTTTCAGTTGCCAAAGTTACTACTTTTGCATACGATGACAGCGTAAATCATTACACTTAATAGGACATGACTGCTAATATTAGTGAAATAACGACTGAAAGAGGTTTGGTGAAACGTATAAGCTTGGTTTCCGTAGGAAGCACAAATGATTATGCAATAAACTTATTGCGTACAGAAAACACCTACGAAGAAACCATTGTCGTTGCGGAAAGTCAGAACAGTGGAAAAGGCCAAAGAGGAAAACAGTGGCTTTCATCACCCGGCAGGGACCTATGCATGAGTTGGATCCTGAAGTCTCCACCTCAACCTCCTGCGGTTTTTAATATGGCTGCAGCCTTAGGGGTACTTGACAGTCTCCGCGAAATAACAGGAAACACAGACATCTCAATAAAATGGCCAAACGACATCATTGTTACTCAAAACAACATTCCAAAAAAAATATCTGGACTTCTCATTGAGAATATTTGGAGAGGAGACGTTTGGGCTGCTGCAATTGTCGGAATCGGTGTGAATGTCGGAGAGGAAAGTGATCAAAAACACCGTCCTGAATTTAAACTTCAAGCCACACGAATTTTTGACCTCATTTCAAAACACATCTCACCCTCATCTCTCGAAGCTGTCATTCTAAAATCACTTCAACACAGAGTGAATAACCTCAGGCTGAAGGACGGCATAAAAAACACCGTGTCAGAATTCAACTGTTTGGAACACACACAGAAAGGGTATACACCGTCAATGAGACTTCTTACAAAGGCGTATTGCACAAAGTAGAAAACGATGGACGGGGTGTGTTTTCTTGGTCAAACAACATTGAAAGAAAAAACATTCAAAATCCTGAGACACATTTACATTCCTCAGAAGTTATTTGGTCATGGTGAGGTTGGAAACCTATTCACCATTCCTTCAGCCATCTTTTTAAACAAGCTGTTTAATGCTGGCTCAACCATCATTCGTGTAAATGGATTTAGATCTGCATCACTGTGAACATAACACGAACAACCCTCAGAATGATCTGCTGCAATAACATCCAATGAAAACTTCACAGGAGAAGGTGCGACTGTATGCAGGCGTAAAATCATCCCCTCAGGTAGGTTTTCTAAATCTTTTTCAAGATGAATGGCGACGCCACCTCTTACTTTAAAAGAACATGTGTCTCCTTCTGATTTGAAATCTTTGACTTCACCTTCAGGAAGCATCTCTCCTATGATGTCGAGATCTTTTAATTCAGCAGATAAAACTGAAACAGAGATCCCCAAAATCACTTTGGGACCTTCAAACGATATCATACAGTTTGGTGTTTGTTGCTCCAAGTCACTGGGTCAGCTGACCAGCCGTCCAATTCCTTTTTCTGAGGGTCCGTGATGTACTCTGATCTACATGCAACTTCGAGCATTGTAGAATAATCCGTCAAAGTGAAGAAAGGACATTCTTTTTCAGCAAACCGTTCCACCGCATCAGGGAATCCATACGTAAAGAACGCAAGCAAACCCTTGACTTCGAGCCCTGCATCTCTAAGAGCATCGACAGCTGACAATGAACTCTTGCCCGTAGATATTAAGTCCTCAATCACAAAAACACTACTAAATCCGGTAAAGTCACCCTCGATTCTTTGTTCCTTGCCATGACTCTTTGCAGAAGCTCTCACATAAATAAAGGGAACACCTAATTCTTGAGCAATTAATGCACCTAACGCGATACCTCCAGTAGCTACTCCAGCAATTGCTTCTGGTTTTCCAGTGCGTTCAACAATCGAAGCAGTTGCAATCTGACGAATATAAGTTCTGATGGCCGGATGGCTTAATATGCGCCTATTGTCACAGTAAATTGGAGACTTTCTTCCACTTGCCCACGTAAATGGCTGTTCAGGAGATAATTGAATCGCTTTGATACGTAGTAAAAATTCAGCTACCTTTCGTTGATTCTCATTGCTATTAGACATGTCACAAATGTACGTTGTATTTATGCTGAACCGAAGGGTAAGTTTTGTCAATTCAGCGGCAGAAAACACGAATTCAAATGGTTCGAGGTTATCTATTTTTAATCCAGATACAAAAACGCTAAAAGACCTACCCAAGTTTCTTAAAGCACACAATGAGGTCGAAGAGGTTACGCTCGTGAGTGACGATGTCGAAGAACTTTGGATCCGTTTTTGCCTCAACTATTTAGAAATTCTTTCTGCTGGAGGAATGGTTTTAAATTCAGAAAACAAGGTCCTTTGGATTCACCGAAACAATCACTGGGACTTGCCCAAGGGCAAGGTAGAGCCAGGAGAAAGCCTAGAAGATGCGGCCATGAGAGAAGTGAGCGAAGAGACCGGGATAAAAAACCTCAAGGTTACAGGAGATCTCGCGACCACATATCACACATATGACATTGATGGCGTGGTGCATTTAAAAACTACGTTTTGGTTTTCCATGCAACACAAAGGAGGAGATACAATAGGAATACCACAGGTGATTGAGGGCATCACAGAGGTCAAATGGCTTGAGATTCCTGTCCCAACGAAGATTTGGGATTCAACATACGGAAGCATTCGAATCGTCGTAAATGCTTTTAAAAATCGTTCTATTTAAGCTTTACAAGGACGTTACCTAAACCTTGACTGGGAAGGCGATTGGACACCGAGTGGACTTCAAGCGTAGGGGATAAAATGATTGTTTGTGGTATGGACTCGATTGAAAGACCGTCTAACCATCTCGTATCTGCACCTACCCACCGCAACATGTCGGAGGACGATTGACGTGAATCCAACAATTCGTCCCACGCCAAACGCGTCCCATCAATACTTAATACAACAAACTGAATGTCGTTGCGTGCACTTTGTAATGATCTTTCAACGGCTCTAAACGCAGACCATTCACGCATGCTCGCTGAACTTCCAGATTTAACAACGAGAATCACAGCCCATTTACCTTCTAGTTCATCCAGGGAAATCAAATCTAAAGAGGGATTTGTCCAAACTTGATTGACCACATCCAATGCGTTCCACAGCGCTGATCCATTCAACATACGCAAAGACGAAAGAGGCGAGTTGGAATTGTTTGACCACCAAAAAGATGCGATTGGGTTTGGCTCAGACAGCTCCCACCACCACATTGCAACTGCGACTTCATCCAAACTACATCCGAGTGCCAGCGCAATCGAGTCTGAGTTGTTTTTGTTTACCCAAGAAATGAGATCAGAAGGTGGTGCGACCTCTTGATACCAGTTTTTATTTACGTCTATCCATGACGAACACCAGCCCTGCGATTGAACTTTTTCAAGAATTGTTCTCGCTGTATCTGCTCTTGATTCTTCTTGCCAAAACTGCCTCAACAACTCACTGGACAAGCCCGAATCTCTTTTCCATTGCAGCCGTAGCGCAAATACCAAATCTCTATAATGAGAAGGATGTGTGAACTCTGAATCTGAGAGAAGCTTTGTACACGCTTCTTCAAAAACCACATCCAACGAATCTGTATAATTTAAATCGACCAATCTGGTTCCACCTCCTACCGCCCCAGACAAAGCCATTCTGTCATACAGGGCAAGTGCATCTAGTTCTGTAGCAAACAATCTGAGACGATCGTATTTCCAAGAGGGATGTTCTGAACCCCAATTCGATTTGGACAAGACTCTTCTCAATCTTGTCGGACCCTTTGAAGATTTAAGCAGAGTCAATGTATCTGATTCATTTTCATTGGGTCGGACCAGAATTTTCCAGCTCCAAGGTGGGGCTTCGAATTCGTAGACACGCGTCGTTGTAGGTGGTCGATTAAATGAGAAGCTTCCTTCTGAATTTACCGTCAGTATGTCTATTAACGTACGATGCCCCACCACTCCATCAAACTCTTCATACATAAATAAAAATGAGGGAGGACCTGATTGCTCTTCCGCCCATCCAGACATGACTCCTTGAATGAGATTTTGAGAAAACACCAAACCACCTGTATTAAGGAATAAGAGAAGCACAACGAATCCGCTCTTCATGTAACGCATTTGTTTAGACAAAGTCCAACACAGCTTTTGGAACAAAATTACTTACATCCCCACCGTTCGCTAAAATATCACGAACAACAGTTGAGCTTATCGGTGCAAATTCAGGGTCTGTAAATAGGATGACTGTTTCTAAAGAAGGATTGATCTTTTTTGTCATTTGGGCGATCGTCCTCTCATACTCAAAATCCCCTCCATTCCTAACACCTCTAAGCATCCAGTCCGCTTTAACCTTCTCACAAAATCGTACAGTAAGGCCACCAAACGTTTCAACTTTAACAGAAGGAGCATTCTCGAAAACGTTCTTCAACATCTCAATACGTTGCTCGAGTGTGAACATCGTTTTCTTAGAACCATTGGCGCCTATAGCGATGACAATCTCATCGAACATAGGGATGGCTCGAAGAATAATATTCTCATGACCCAGTGTGATGGGATCGAAAGAACCGGGGAAAACTGCACGTCTCATGATTCGAAGGTAAAGAAACTAAAGTGTACATGACCAAATTTTCTGCACTCAACAAAACCATCTACCCCACCAAATGCAATTCTCTCTCCATGCTCTAATACAAAAATCCCGCCATTTGAGACAAGTCCTGAATCTTTTACAAGCCCAGGAATTGATTCAAACTTCTCCATTTCATAGGGTGGGTCGGCAAATACGAAATCGTAAGGAGTATACGCCCTCCTCATAAAACCAAAACTGTCGTTGCATACCACCAAAACGTTGTCGTAGTCAAGAATCTTAAACTGCTCTTTGATATAACGACACGCTTTATTTTGTTGCTCCACTAAAGTCACAAACGCCGCCCCTCTGCTCGCACATTCCATCCCTACCATCCCCGTCCCTGAAAACAAATCAAGAACCTGAGCGCCCTCCAGATCAACTCTCGTTCTCAACAGATTAAACAACCCCTCTCTGCCAAAATCTGTTGTAGGTCTTCCTTGAAACCCCTTCATCGGCTTCAATCTTCTTCCTCTCCAGGCACCACCAGTAATCCTCACTTTGAAAGCAATTTTAAGCCCTCCCAAGTGGACTGCCCCAAACATTCTATATCGGAAAAGAATCTTTTGAAAACATCGTTTAACTCGTGACCGATCACTCCCGTAAACCTGATGGCAACACCATCCTGTTCTATGCCATTTCTGTGCATTGCATTCACGACAGAATACAAGATGCTTTCTGGATCTCCCTTGAGTGAATGACCACTCCAAATCGCATTGCCGCGAGAAGATGCCGCGAAATCTGCACCTCGCTTGCCCGAATCAATCACCACCACCCACAAATCTGTTTGTCTGGAAATACTGATGGCTGTTTCCATTAAAACAGCAGACTGAATGACCCCTTGAGCCTGGGAAAAACAGATCTTGACTGACTCCTCCCAATCTCCGTCTAGTCCCTCCACAAAAACGGGCTCACCTTCTATTGACTCAAGATGGACAATCCTTAAACCGACATCCATTGTGGGCGCATGATGTAATTTGAACCATTTTTCAGCAGCTTCATTGTCGTCTTTTAAAACAATGGCAGGAACAATCGTCGTCCGTGCAAATCGTTGTGCATACACGACCTCATTCACAGCACTAAATCTACCTTTAAGTGCACGTACAACTTCAGGCAACATTGAAATTTTACTTACCTCTCTGTGGCCAAATGAGAATTCGGATTCCTGTGAATCCGTGTCGCGAAACATCCACGCCCATTGAACTTCACGTCCATCCCAACGCAAAAACAATCCATCAGGATTCCTTCGGGCATCAGTATCAGTTGCGCCAGTTTCCATCAGTGTGAGCTTCGGTAGTTGACCCGAAACGAAGCGTATCCTTCTTTACTTTTTCGCGTCCAAAGGGAGTAGGGTCTTGAACTAAAATTGTTGGCTGCCACAAGCCACCTACCTCGACAACTCCTACTTTCATTCTGAAACGCTCACCTGTATTCGGGTTAAAGGGCATTTCAGACAATTTAAACAATGGGAGCTTCGCTTTTTCTCGGCGATCTTGAGTCAGGTTCTCCGCATAAAAACTCGTGAACGTTGTGTCACGAATTTTAAAGGGACTGTTATCTTCCTCAATATTGGTCAAAAACAAATCTCTATCTATTTCTAGCATCAAGGCCAAACTGTCCAGGTCGGACCGTTTAATTACGTAGCCTTCTTTAAAACTTTTTGACTCTGGCAAAGTGTCATGAAATGAACCCATGTTGTAGGTTACAGGCATAACCTCAGAATTAATGAACAGAGAAAGACTTTCAAAATCAGGCGCATAGGTGCCAAATACAGATTTATGTGCAAGCTGGGTCTCTCTGATATCCATTAACCTTTGTACTGTTTTCGCTTGAACACTTTTCTTTGTTTTTTGAAATTCGATTTCATCATCGACAGATGAGATCACCGCATACCCTAAAGCAAAAGAACCTGCAATCCCGAAAACAAGAAGTTTTTTATAGAGGTCGCTGTTAATTTTATCCAAAATTTCTGGAAGCGCAAATACACCTACCGAAATAAGAGCAAGGCCTGCAAACAACATTGCCAACGGCTGACTTTCGAGCGAATCACCAAGCAAATACTTAATCACTGGAACAATTCCTGCGATGATTAAAAATGCTGAGATTACATACTTACCAACGTCTTTACTATTCTTTTCCATCAAAAATCTGTTTTGAGTGACGAAACTACAACATACAACTTTCAATCCCTTAGTTATTGTTGCTTTTTCACAACAACCCTCACGTAACTTCGGAGCTCATGATTAGCGCTTCTTCAAATGAACTTGCTGTCCAGCTTAGGTCTCATTTTCCTCACACCCCAACCTTAGGACAGGAAAGACTTATTCATGCTTTCTCAAAATTCTTGATTTCGAAAAAACCGCGTTGTACTTTAATCATCAAGGGATACGCTGGAACAGGGAAAACCACGTCTATCGGCGCAATCGTTCGTACACTTAAAGCGCAAAAAGTTCCGACGGTTCTACTTGCTCCCACAGGAAGAGCCGCAAAGGTAATGGCTTCATATAGCGGAATCAACGCCTCTACGATTCACAGAAGGATCTATGTTGGAAAAAAAAACAGCGACGGATCTGACGGGTATAAACTGGCACCTAATCTCTATAAAAAAACAACCTTTATTGTGGATGAGGCATCCATGATTGGTGAATCAGGAGGTCCTTTAAATAATGTACTAGACAACCTCCTTGAATATGTGTTTTCAGGAATCGAATGCCGACTCATTTTGGTAGGTGACGATGCCCAACTCCCGCCTGTGGGTTGTTCAACGAGCCCTGCGCTGCAGGAGGAAAGGTTGACAGAAAATCATTCACTCACCATCGCAACTGTTGAACTTACTGAAGTCGTACGACAAGAACTGGACAGCAGCATCTTGGCAAATGCACATGGTTTGCGTCTCGACATCTCAAATGCAATTGACAAAGACAAAATAGATTATCCGCAATTGGACTTAAGCTTGGGACCTGATGTTGTGAGACTTCCTGGTTTAGAACTTCAGGACATTCTTGAAACACTGCATGGCCGATTTGGAGAAGATGGGGTGATTGTCATTACAAGGTCAAACAAAAGAGCGGTACTCTTTAACCAACAGATTAGACAGAGAGTTTTGTGGCAAGAAGAGGACATCAATGCTGGAGATCGACTTATGGTGGTCAGAAATAATTATTTTTGGCTTAAAGACCACACTGAATTGCCGGTTGACCTGATTGCAAACGGCGACATGTTAGAGGTCGTTCGGATTTCATCAAGGTTTACGAGATATGGACACGAATTCGCGGAAGTAGATGTGACTATTTCTGACTTCCCAGACTATCCATCATTTACAGTCACCATTTTATTGAGCATCTTAAATGACACAAAAGCCTCCATGTCACAAGCGGATACAAAAGCGCTTTATCACGCAATAGGAGAAGACTACTCAGACTTAAGAACGAAGACTGCGATTCGCAAAGCCATCAATGCGGACCCTTGCTACCAAGCATTGCAAGTCAAGTTTGCATACAGCTTGACCTGCCACAAAGCGCAAGGGGGACAATGGCCTGCAGTCATTATTGACCAAGGATTTATCAGTGAAGAAATGATCGACAGAGATTGGCTAAGGTGGCTTTACACTGCATTTACGAGAGCAGAAAAAGAACTTTATTTGTTGAATTTCGACGACAGGTTTTTTGCGAAACAATCCGAATAGAATATATTCTTAAACTGAATACCACTCAAAAACCTGCCATTTATTTAGGAATAGGGAAAATGAATGTAAAGCCCTATTTTTGCACACCAATAAACAATTTTACTATGGCTACAAACCGAACATTTACAATGCTCAAGCCCGATGCTACGGCAGCAGGTAACACAGGAAAGATAATCGATCGAATGATTGAAGCGGGATTTGCGATCAAAGCAATGAAGTGGACGCAACTTTCTAAAACGCAAGCAGAAGCATTCTATTCAGTACATGCTGAACGTCCTTTCTACGGAGAATTGGTGGAATACATGACCTCAGGACCTGTCGTTGCGATGATTCTCGAAAAGGAAGACGCTGTGGCTTCATTCAGAGAGCTTATCGGAGCGACAAACCCCGCTGAAGCTGCACCAGGAACAATTCGCGCAGATTTTGCTGAAAGTATTTCTGCGAACGCTGTTCACGGGTCTGATTCTGACGACAATGCATTGATTGAAGGAAGGTTTTACTTTAGCGAAAGAGAAGAAGCTTAGACGATGAATAAGATCAAAGTAGAGAACCCAATTGTTGAGATTGATGGAGATGAAATGACGCGCATCATTTGGCAATTCATTAAGGATAAACTTATTCTTCCATATTTAGACATCGAGCTTCTGTACTTCGATTTAGGTGTTGAGAAACGTGATGAGACGAATGACCAAATCACAATCGACGCGGCCGAAGCAATTAACAAATACCACGTAGGCGTTAAATGTGCAACCATCACGCCAGACGAAGGAAGGGTGGAGGAGTTTGGTCTGAAAAAGATGTGGCGTTCACCCAATGGAACCATCAGAAACATTATCGGGGGGACTGTTTTCCGTGAGCCTATCATCATGAAGAACGTTCCGCGTTTGGTTCCAGGATGGACGAAGCCGATATGTATCGGACGTCATGCCTTTGGAGACCAGTACAAAGCCACCGACACTGTCATTAAGGGCAAAGGGACATTGAAAATGTCCTTCATACCTGAAGGCGGCGGTGAAACAAAGGAGTGGACCGTTTACAACTTCGAAGGAGAGGGTGGAGTTGCGATGAGCATGTACAATACAGACGAAAGTATTTACGGATTTGCGCATTCATGTATGAATCAAGCACTTACGAAGAGCTGGCCGCTTTATCTCTCAACAAAAAACACCATTCTCAAAGCATATGACGGGCGTTTTAAGGACATCTTCCAAGAAGTATTCGAGGAACATTACGCGGAGAAATTTGCCACTGCAGGGATTACATACGAGCACCGTCTTATTGATGACATGGTTGCAGCAGCAATGAAGTGGAATGGCGGATTCGTTTGGGCATGTAAAAATTACGACGGAGATGTACAATCTGACACCGTTGCTCAGGGATTTGGCTCGTTGGGACTGATGACTTCTGTTTTGGTGACTCCTGATGGAGGAACGATGGAAGCTGAAGCGGCACACGGAACCGTGACGCGACACTACAGAGAGCACCAGAAGGGAAATAAAACATCTACAAACCCAATCGCATCCATATTTGCTTGGACCAGGGGATTGAATTTCAGAGGCAAGCTAGATTCCAACGAAGCGCTTAGAAATTTTGCGGATACGCTAGAGCAAGTTTGTGTCGATGTTGTAGAAAGTGGAAGGATGACAAAAGATCTTGCGCTTTTAATTCACGGAAAAGACATCACCTCTGAACATTGGCTCACAACCGAAGCCTTTTTAGAAGCGATTGACAATGACCTTAAGCTTCAGATGAACGCATAATATTTTATTTAAATATT
>JAQCID010000009.1 GCA_027618855.1 Bacteroidota bacterium
TAGAGACCTCAATCTATGTGAGTGAAGGCAATTCTCGCCAGCTTGGAAAAAGCTATTTAAGACTTGCCGACCTCCACATGGAGGATCTTCATTATGAAACAGCTCAAGCGTATTACGACAGCGCTCTGGTTCACATGCCTGACGACAACGAGCGGAAGGAAGACGTTACAAACCTGGCCTCCAACCTTACTGATTTGGTAACGAATCTTAGAATCATTGAAGAGCAGGATAGCCTTCAGGAACTATGTGATTTAAGTGACGATGAGAGACGAAGGGTCATTGAAAATGTTTGGGAAGACATGGTGGATGATTTAGAAAGACAAAAAGAAGAAAGGGATGCTGCAAACGAAGCTGCTATTTCGGCTGCGGGGTCACAAGGCGTGGGAATGTTTTGGCCATACAATGGGTCGTTAAGGGTGAGTGGAAAGCAGAATTTCAATGATTACTGGGGCGACAGGGTCCTAGAGGACCACTGGAGGAGAGAAAGTAAAATAGGTGCATTGTTTTCTAATCAAGAAGAGACAGAAGATTCAGAAAGGGAAGAAGTAAAAGATCCATTTGACCCCGCTTCACTACCCACGGTTGACGAGATGCTATCAAGCCTTCCTTGTGAGCCAGAAGAAAAAGCAAACTCCTTGGCTCTTTTGGCAGAAGCATACTACATGGCAGGATTAGATTATAGAGAGAAACTCTCCGACCCAGAAAATGCAATTCAGACCTGGGAGAACCTTTTAGATCGCCTTGACAGTAGTGCTTTTCACCCCACAGCAACCTATCAGCTTTTCAGAACTTATTTACAACGAGAGATTGACGAAAACTTCACAAACCCCTTTTGTGAGTCTTGCAATTCGGAGTATTGGGCAAATCAGATCATCAAAAACTATCCCGGAAGCGAGTGGGCCAAACTGATCGAAGATCCAGACTTCTTAGATGCAGAAGAGGAGGCGTATGAATTTGAGCGAATGGCTTATGAAGAACACCTAGCCCGCTATTACGCAAGAGACTATCAAGCAACCCTTCTCGAGATTGATGTGCTCATTAAGGAAAGGCCAGAAAACCCACTTCGGTGTAAATACAGTCTACTCCGTGCCCAATGTGTGGGTGGACTAACAAGCTATACAGGAGACAGAACCCCCTACTTTGATGCACTTAAAGGAATTCTCAATGAGTGCCCAGAAACAGAGGAGGCTGCCTTTGCAGCTTCGATACTTAGACAATTGGGGGTAGATTTGGGTTCGGTTGGAAAAACACCAAACAAAGAAGAAGAAGAGGAGGCGATTAACCCCTTTGTATTTGACCCAAATAAAGAGCACTATTTTGCGATACTAATTCCCGTAGATGAAGGGAGTGGGTCGGAGGTAAAGGCACAAGCATCAGACTTTAACAGCGCTTTCTTTGAATCAAGAAACCTCAGAATTACGAGTAACCTATTAAGCAGAACCCATCAAATAGTACTGGTTAAATCGTTTTTAAATCTATCAAAAGGAATGGATTACCACACGGTTTTCACAGGGAATCGCGAGATGCTCATCGAATTAAATTCAAGCGGTTTTGACATGTTTGTCATAAGCAGCGAGAATTATATTGAACTTTTTAAAAACAAGGACCTAGATGAGTATATAGATTTCTTCAACACTCACTACCTTACGGCAAAATCCAAACAAGAACCATGATCGGCTCAATGAAACGTTCCGCAGGAGCACAGGCAACAAATTCAGATAACGGAATTAACCGTATCGTGGAGGGGACTGTGATAGAAGGAACAATACAAAGTGACAGCAACCTCAGAATTGACGGTAAATTTAGCGGTGAATTAACAACCAAAGGACGCCTAGTTGTAGGGCCAAAAGGTATCGTAAAAGGAGTGATCAATTGTTTATGTTGCGATGTCGAAGGCATATTGGAGGGAGAGGTAACAGTTTTAGAACTCCTTGCGATGAAGTCGTCAGCGACTGTTCAGGGAGACCTATACTATGGTCAGCTGTCAGTTGAGGCGGGAGCAAAAGCTCTTGGAACTTTCCGTATGGGGGTCCCTAAAAACAAGAAGATGACTGAGGAAAAAGCGGCATCTAAAGCAGACGCAATGGCCTCCTTAAATTCTTCAAGAATACCCTCAGAAGAAGACGTTCTCTCGCACAAAAAGCAATCGGTTGGAGCCGGAGCGTAATCCCCCACAACCCAAGTCAACCCCTAGGTTAAAAGCCGCCAAAACAGCATTTCGCTTTGCGGGTATAGGAACAACGCTTGCGTCAGCCATAGGCCTAGGCGCCTTTGGAGGCAGGCAAATAGACGATTACTTCCAGCTTGACAAGCCACTGGGAACGGCTGCAGGCGCCATACTGGGTTTGGCATTGGGCATGTGGTCAGTCCTCAGAAATATTCAGAGTAAATAAAATCATGAATAGGTTTATTGTTAAAACACTGATTGTTTCTGTTTTATGTGCAACGATAGGAAATCTTCTTCCTTTTTTTTCTGACATGGCAAACCAACCCATTTGGTTTATAACAATCGCCTTCTATGTCGTTCTTACAATTTTGCTAAGAACCTGGGTCGCTAAATCACAAAAAGGGTCTGCAATAAAATTCTCAACGGCGGTAATTGGAACAACGACCGCTAAAATGCTACTCACCCTTGTGATTGTCACAACCTATCTGGTGTCTAAGTTGCCCAACCGAGAGTTGTTTGTGTTTGGGGTGTTTGGGGTGTTTGTTGCCTTTTCGGTCCTGTTTGTGATTGATGTTCAACGGCTAATTAAAGGTGGATGAAAGAAAAGTTATATTCTTCCATTTTTTACACACTTAATATTCGTACTTTTGCCTCGTTTTTTGAACAGATTTATAGCATGTTAACTGAGTTACCCAAACGATTTGCAATTACCGCTCTTATTATATTAGGAGGGGTGAATTTCGTTGCAGCTCAAACCGAGGGACATGGCGAGGTTAACAACCACAACCATTCAAATCACGACACTCACGACACACAGGATGCGGGTCACAATTCACTAGACGATGGTGAGCACGGTGACTTTGTTGCCAAAGACTTCATTATCCCTCACATCGCAGATGCGAATGAGATCCACTTTTTTGGGGACCACCACAACGGCTTCAGCCTCCCGCTTCCTATGGTTTTTTACGTAGAGGGCAAGGGGTTTGATCTTTTTATGAGCTCAAAATTTCATGGTTCACATGGCACTCTAACTGCGACGGGACCAAATACAGGCACGGTTTACATCAAGCATCCTGATACGGGAATAAGTTCAGAGGGCGGAGAATCATTTTATGACATATCGATTACAAAGTCCGTTTTCGGGATGATGTTTATTATAACCCTCTTGGTGCTTATGCTGAGATCTATGGCGAAAAGCTACTCAAAACGCCCCGGTCAAGCTCCCAGAGGGCTTGCGAATGTTCTTGAGCCCTTGGTTTTGTTTGTGAGAGACGACATTGCTGTGCCAATTATCGGAAAACACAAGGCCGGTAAATTCCTTCCATTCCTACTTACAACGTTCTTTTTCATCGTAGCAAGTAACCTGTTGGGCCTCATTCCTTTTATAGGTGGATTTAACATTACAGGAACAATTGGTGTTACTGTTGTTTTGGCGTTTGCCGTCTTCTTTATCTCGACTGTAAATGGAAATAGAAATTACTGGGGCCACTTGTTTTGGCCTCCAGGTGTTCCAAACCTTGTAAAGCTTCTCGTGGTTCCCATTGAAGTATTTGGGATGTTTCTAAAGCCCACAGTTCTTATGATTCGTTTGACGGCGAACATGACGGCAGGACATATTATTATTTTGTCATTTGTCAGTTTGGTTTTTATTTTTAACCAAAATTATGGAGAGATAGCTGGCTTCGGCATGGGTGTTTTTTCCACTTTGTTTATGATTTTCATGTATTTCCTGGAGCTACTTGTAGCATTCCTTCAAGCATACGTTTTCACACTTCTTGCGGCTATTTATTTTGCAGACGCAACGCAAGAGGCACACCATTGATTATAATAATTATTTAAAAAACAACCCACCATGGAATTGTTGAGCATTCTTTTTGAAATTACTACTGGCCACGGACTCGCGGCACTTGGAGCAGGAGCTGCTGCTATTGGAGCCGGAATCGGCGTTGGATTAATTGGTAAAGCAGCATTGGAGTCAATGGCTCGTCAGCCAGAGTCTTCAGACGACCTTCGTGCCAATATGATTCTTGCAGCTGCCCTCGTTGAGGGTGTTGCTCTTTTCGGAATCATTATTTGTCTACTTGTAGTCTTAGGCTAGCCCCATGGGAACGTTGTTAACACCCGCTTTCGGTACAGTATTTTGGGCAACCTTGTCTTTTTTGTTGGCGCTCTTTATTTTAAGAAAACTAGCATGGGGACCAATCCTGAAGGCTTTACAAGATCGTGAAGAAAGCATACAAGAAGCGCTTCGCTCTGCTGACAAAGCACGCGAGGAAATGGCCAACCTAAACTCGGACAACGACCGCTTGCTACAAGAGGCAAGAAGCACCCGAGACGCAATGCTTCAAGAATCTAGAGAAATGGCCAACAAGGTCGTCTCGGATGCGAGAGCAAAAGCCAAAGAGGAAGCCTCTAAAGAGGTGGAGTTGGCTCGCGGGGCGATCCAAATTGAACGAAAAGCGGCCATTGCTGAACTTAAAGCAGAGGTTGCAAAGTTGTCTATTGATATTGCTGAACGCCTTCTTCGCGAAGAACTCACAGAATCAGGCAAACAAAAAGCACTCGTTGATAAGCTCATCGAAGAGTCAACACTGAACTAATAAAATGGCCAGTAAAAGCGTTGCATCCAGATACGCCAAGGCACTCCTTGGTTTTGCTTCCGAAAGGAATGAACTAGATCTTGTCGAGTCAGAACTCCGCATGATCTCTTCATTGGTTGATGCGTCTCGAGAATTCGAACTTTTGCTTACGAGCCCTGTTGTAAAACCAAATAAAAAGAAGGCGATCCTCAAGGCTATTTTTAACGATACCTTAAGCGAACTAACCATTGGTTTTATTAATATTTTGGTAACGAAGGGCAGGGAATCAATTCTACCTACAATTGTAGTAGAAGCCCTTTCTCAATTACGTCTAATAAACAACATCCAGGCTGCGGAGGTGCGCTCTGCAACACCACTGGAAGAGTCTTCTCGTGAAAAGATTTTGGCTGAAATAGCCAAGGTTCACGATGGGGTCATTGAACTAAAAGAAACGCTCGATCCTGACCTCCTAGGAGGATTTATCCTGAGAATGGATGACAAACAGATCGACGCTTCATTAAAGCGCCAGCTCAGCACGCTGCGCCGAAAACTATCAGAACACGATTACGAGCCTGAATTTTAGGCCTAAAAGAATCTCAAATGGCTGAAATCAACCCAGCAGAAGTATCATCAATTCTACGTGAGCAATTGGCAGGAGTAAAATCTGCAGCTGAACTAGAAGAAGTCGGTACAATCCTTCAAGTAGGTGACGGAATTGCCCGCATCTACGGTCTTAGTAATGTCCAATCAGGTGAGCTTATAGAGTTCGACAATGGTGTGCGTGGTATCGTCCTCAATCTAGAGGAAGATAACGTGGGCGCCGTTTTACTTGAGCCCTCAAAAGACCTTAAGGAAGGAAGTTCAGTAAAAAGAACAGGAAGAATTGCATCAATCAAAGCTGGCGAAGGTCTTTTGGGACGTGTTGTCAATACTCTTGGAGAGCCAATTGACGGAAAAGGCCCCATCACTGGGGACCTTTACGAAATGCCTATTGAGCGAAAGGCTCCAGGTGTAATATTCCGTCAGCCAGTTGCCGAGCCTCTTCAAACAGGCATTAAGGCGATTGACTCGATGATTCCCATCGGTCGAGGACAGCGTGAGCTTATAATCGGCGACCGTCAAACAGGTAAATCATCTGTTGCTCTCGACACGATTATCAATCAAAAGGAGTTTTATGATGCGGGCGATCCAGTATTCTGTATTTATGTAGCGATCGGTCAAAAAGGATCAACGATTGCAGGAATTGTAAGCATGCTAGAGGAAGCCGGAGCAATGGCCTACACGGTAATTGTTGCAGCGACAGCATCTGACCCAGCACCATTACAATTCTACGCGCCTTTTACAGGAGCTGCCGTGGGTGAGTTCTTCCGTGACACAGGTCGTGCTGCTCTCGTTGTATATGATGATCTTTCTAAGCAAGCGGTAGCTTATCGCGAGGTGAGTCTTTTGCTACGTAGACCTCCAGGTCGTGAGGCATACCCAGGGGATGTTTTCTACCTACACTCACGTCTGCTTGAAAGAGCAGCGAAAGTGATCGCTGTGGACAGCATCGCTCGGGAAATGAATGACCTTCCGGAATCTTTAAAATCGATCGTAAAGGGTGGTGGTTCACTCACAGCTCTTCCTATTATTGAAACCCAAGCGGGTGATGTAAGTGCATATATACCCACGAACGTAATTTCTATTACTGACGGACAAATATTCCTTGAGTCAAACCTTTTCCTTTCAGGAATTCGTCCAGCAATCAATGTTGGAATCTCAGTAAGCCGTGTAGGTGGTAATGCTCAGATAAAGTCAATGAAGAAGGTAAGTGGTACACTTAAACTAGATCAAGCTCAATATCGTGAACTTGAAGCATTTGCTAAGTTTGGATCTGACCTTGATGCCGCAACAAAAGCGATTCTTGACAAGGGCGCTAGAAACGTTGAGATTCTGAAACAAGACCTAAATTCTCCACTGCCAGTAGAGGAGCAGGTTGCCATGGTTTACTGTGGAACCAAAGGACTTTTAATGAATGTTCCAATTAACAAGGTGAAGAAGTTTGAGCAAGATTACTTGGACTATTTAAGAGCGAAACACTCAGACACGTTGAGCGCCTTGAAAAATGGAAAATACACAGATGCTGAAACGAGTGTTTTGGAGTCTGCTGCTGCTGAAATGACCGCACAATACGCATAATCTAGACGACTATGGCTGGAGGATTAAAAGAAGTAAGAGAACGCATCGGTTCGGTTCAGAACACGATGCAAATCACATCTGCGATGAAGATGGTGTCTGCGGCAAAACTCCGCCGCGCTCAAAACGCGATTACACAGATGAGACCTTACGCAGAAAAAATCCAAGCGATACTAGCCAATGTTAGCGCATCTTTAGATTCTTCAGAAGGAGTATTCTCAAATAAAAGAGAGGTGAAAACCGCTTTGGTAATTGCGATAACTTCTAACAGAGGGCTTTGTGGAGGGTTTAATAACAACAGCATTAAATTGGCCCAAGCTGCAATATCTAAATATCGTTTAGAGGGAGCAAATGTTGTTGTGTTGCCCTTGGGGAAGAAAGCTCACGAGTCTTTCGCAAGAGGGGGAAGTGACTTTGCGGAAGGTTTTGGGGACAGCTCATTGACGGTTTTCGACAATCTAAATTTCGACAATGTTTCAGAGATCGCCCAAACCGCAATGGATGGGTTCGTTTCAAAAAAGTGGGACGCCGTTGAGATTACCTACAGCCAGTTCAAAAACGCTGCAGTACAAATCCCTACGCAAGAAGCATACTTACCCCTACTGCCTCTCGCCACCCCAGAAAACAACAAAACGGTTGAAATAGATTATATTTTCGAACCAAGTCTTCAGGAAATAGTTGAAAACATATTGCCTAGTGCGCTTAAAACCCAACTGTACAAAGCTCTTTTAGACAGCAACGCAGCTGAGCATGGCGCTAGAATGACAGCAATGCATTCAGCGACAGAAAACGCGGGAGATCTTCTTCAAGATCTTAAAATCACCTACAACAAAGCACGTCAAACCTCTATTACAACAGAGATACTTGAAATTGTTGCAGGATCTGAAGCGTTGGGAGGTTAAATAGTCTAACTAGGCTAATTTTTATTTTTTGGCTCGATTTTAGCTATTAGACTACCCATATGGGCTTAAGATTTAGAATTTTTATTGGAATGTTGGCGGTTGTGTTGGTTGCTCTAGTGGCTACCGCAGTTGTTGCTTTCGACTTTTCCCAAAAACAAGAACTGGCTTATAACAGCCAGAGACTCTTAAGAAAAGAGGCTGCATTGAGCAGAAGCCTAGACTATGTTCTCGCAAGGAACGGGGGAAGCCTTCCGTCGGATAGTATCTCTATCGTTTTTACAGATCATATCTGTGAGTTGGCGGATGTTCACAGGCTGACGTTCAGTTTATATAGACCAGACGGCGTGTTGGTTACCACCTCAGCCTCGTTTTCAAACGAGGAGCTGCAGCCCGCCTTAGCGCTAGACCAGAACCTGCTTAATAAGCTTCAATGGAAAGGTGATCGCGTTGTTGTGAAGGAAACGATAGGCCCAAACGAAATCACGCGTGTTCATTGGGTGGTGACGGCCGATGATGGAGCCCCCCTTTTAATTGCGACCGCGAGATACAATCCCAGACCATTAACCCAAGGCGGCATCAAACCCTTTCTAAACCGTTTGGCTCCAGTTTATTTGTTTCTATTTCTTGGCGCAATGCTCATCGCATACCTCATTGTTCAATCAATCCTCAGGCCTCTTCATCGGTTAAGATTAGAGATGGCAAAAGTAGACCCCCTAGGCAACGCAACTTCCTTAGATCACAAATGGAATGACGAAGTAGGGCAACTGGTAGATCAATACAACGAACTCCTTTCTAAGCTTAGGGAAAGCCTGATTAGAAGAGCAAAAGATGAACGAGAAGGTGCCTGGAGAGAAATGGCGCAACAAGTTGCCCACGAGATAAAAAACCCACTCACACCACTCAAACTAGGCATTCAGCAGCTTGAACGCGCATGGAACGACAAGGCCGATGACTTTCCGGACAGATTGAAAAGATTTTCTGCGACAGCAATCTCTCAAATAGATGTTCTTGCAACGATTGCAGAAGACTTCGCACTCCTTGCCGTTGTTCGTGAGGCTGAAATAATCTCGGTTGACTTAAACAATGTCGTCAACAACGCGGCTCATTTATACGGGGAAGATTCTGTTCTTGTAGACAGTCATTCACACAAAATCCTGGTCGAGGGAGATGCCAGCCGTCTGATGCGTGCCTTCAATAACCTCATTGCCAATGCACTTGATTCGATGTACGATGCGAAATCAAATGAACCCATTAAAGTAGAGATTACGGAGGATGAAGATTTTGCGATTGTCAAAGTGATCGATACAGGCATTGGGATTCCACCCGAGAAGCTGGAGCGTATTTTTGAGCCGAGATTCACAACAAAAACGCATGGCCTAGGCTTAGGTCTTGCGATGGTTAAAAGCATCGTTGAGCAATCAAAAGGCGAGGTGTCCGTATTGTCAACAGAAGGCAAGGGCGCCACCTTTACCATTAAGCTTCTAAAAGTCCGTAAATAACCGGGCGACTTGGAGAAGCATCAAGGTCGAAAGGGGCCACTTGTAGATTAAGCGCATATAAGCCATCTGGAGCGCCATCTGGAGTGAAAACGAACTCAGTTATTGTTGCAGACCTACGTGGCGACCTACCCACCCCAAAAAAAGCGCGGTGGCTTTCTAGGGCGCCCCCATCAACCTCTTTATCGACAGACGGAAGGTCCAATAAAAGATGTTCCACACCCCTGTCAACCAAACCAAGTGTAAAATCAACATCCAAGTAAGGGGGATTCGAATTTGCCCAGTCTTTTGATTTCTTTTCAGTGTCGTTAGGGAGTGTGCGAATAATCAAGGATGGCGGCAAAGGATCTGTAGCGTCTATCCCTCCAGGAAGCTGAGACCGTGTAATCACAAAGTCATCGCCCTTCTGTTCGGGGGAAATTGAAACGAGCAAGCAAGGCATCAACAAGGGCATTGAAATGTCATTTACAGACTCCGCTTCTTTTGTGATATGACCAAGACACTCAGTATGTGTACCATGACCGTGGGGATTGAAGTTTACGTTTGTAAAATTCACAGCTCCACCTAGCGCCACACTGCCCACAAAACCCTCTTCTTTCACGGGCTCAAAATGTGGTCGTCCCACATACCAAGCCGCAGGGCCTTCTCCTTTGCGAGGGTCTCGAATCGGTAGACTAAGGTCAATAGGTGACGAAAGATCCACTGTTTTTGAGGACCCGTTCCAATGTAAGGCAATGTTCATTTTAGAAAAATCCATAAAGTAAAGAAACAAAAAAGGCGCCCCGTGAAGGGCGCCTTTCATTAATATTATTAATTCCGTTGAATATTAGTCAAAAAGGAATCCTACACGGATCGCGCCGTTAAAAACGTTTCCGAGAGATGTGGTAGAAACTTGGTTAGGGTATGTGTACCCTTGCTCGTAGTAATCGTAGTATATATCTCCCTCAAGAACATTGAAAGGAAGCTCACCTACGAAAGTGTCAGCAATAGCCGCACCTGCTGTAGTAGGGTCAAAAGCACCATTAAATTGAATATTGAATGCCGTGAGGTCACTCGTTCCAATTTCGTGGTTTCCGAAAGAAGTTGTTCCGAAACCTAGACCAGCCTCAAATCCAACATAAATCGCATCAGAGAAGTAGTAATCAGCACCGAAGAGTAAGTTTAAACCCATCGAGCTGTATGCCTGCTTGTTTGTGAGATCCCATGTTACGTATACATCAGGTTGCCCTACGTTGTCAAGATCGTTTGGCCCCCATGACTCAATCAAATCAGTACGACTGCCCATCATGTAGTAAGCCTCGATACCGAAATAAGGGCTGAGGTTGTCAGTTCCAGAGAAATGAATCTCATAACCAGGTGCAATTCCAATTAAAGTGTTTGATGTTTCCATATTTAATTGTGGGCTAACAGGATCTCCTAGAGCCTCTCCTTCTTGATAATAAGCATATGTGCCAGAAGTAGAACCTACAGTTAATGACACACGGAATGCTTTGTCATTATCAAGGAAATTACGATACTTGATGGTTGTGCCATCAACAGGGCTGTTGCCAAAAGGAGTAAGGTTTACCTCTACGTTGTGCTCTCCGCCCAACTGCTTTTGCGCCTGTGCGCTTGTGATTGCTAGCGAGCAAATCGCCAGAGTGAACATTAGTTTTTTCATACCCTAAATATATTAAATTTCAGTTTTCAAAGTGCAATAACGTGAATACTGAGCAGAATTAAGCAAATTTGTAGGTATTAACACTCACGTTTCACTTGTTAATAACATCACACATGAGTTTTAATGACTGATTGTCAGTAATTTGTGGTGTTATTCGACCGTTACACTTTTTGCTAAATTTCTAGGTTGATCTACATCACACCCTCTTAAAACGGCAATCCGATAGCTGAAAAGCTGCAAGGGGATAACGCTCAATAGAGGCGCTAACGAATCCACACATCTCGGAATTTCTATCACATGGTCTGCCAGAGCGGAGGCCTCCGTGTCTCCCTCCGTAACAATTGCAATTAACTTTCCACCCCGCGCTTTAACTTCTTGAATGTTGCTTACAACCTTTTCATAAACATCATCCTTGGTTGCAATAAATATGACAGGCATGTCCTCGTCAATCAACGCGATAGGGCCGTGCTTCATTTCTGCAGCGGGATAACCCTCAGCGTGTATATAACTAATTTCTTTAAGCTTTAATGCTCCTTCTAAAGCCACGGGGAATTGATACCCTCGACCCAAATACAGCGCATTTTCAGCCGTTTCAAATTTAGAGGCGATCGTATAGATGTAATCAGCTTGTTTCAGGACAGTCTCAACCAATTCAGGGATCCCGTTTAGCTCGGTGAGCAGGTTTAGAAATTGCTCGCGAGGAAGGCTGCCCTTTTTAAATCCAACATGCAGTGCGATCATTGCAAGAACCGCAATTTGAGAAGTGAATGCCTTTGTAGAAGCAACACCAATTTCTGGCCCAGCATGCGTATACGCTCCGCTTTCAGTTTCACGGGCGATACTTGATCCCACGACATTGCAAACACCGAAAACATGGGCTCCCGCTTCTTTCGCAGTTTTTATTGCTGCAAGTGTGTCTGCGGTCTCACCACTTTGGGAAATAGCGATGACCACGTCGTCAGGACGAATAATGGGGTTTCGATATCTGAATTCAGATGCATATTCTACTTCAACAGGAATTCGAGTGAATTCCTCCAGTAAATATTCTGCAACCAAACCGGCATGCCAACTCGTTCCGCAACCCAAAATGAGAATCCGAGAGGCATTTTGCCATCTGTCCCAATGGTCGTCAATTCCCGCCATTTTAATTTCACCCAACTTCAGGTTTATGCGCCCCCTTATCGAATCGCGAATAGACCGAGGTTGCTCAAAGATCTCCTTCAGCATAAAATGCTCGTAGCCGGCTTTTTCAATGGCCTCGAGTTCGATTTCCAAAGCGTGGACTTCGGGTGTGATCGCAACATTAGAAATGGTTCGAATCCGAAGACCTTCATTTAAATCTAGTGAGGCGACCTCTTCATCTTCCAAGTACACAACATTCTTTGTGTAGGGTATGATTGGCGTAGCGTCTGATGCGACGTAAAATGCGCCATCTTCCCCCATTCCGATCACCAGTGGGCTAGATTTCCTTGCCGCGATTAATCTGTCAGGATGTTCTCGGTCAATCACAACAATTGCATATGCTCCCACCACCTGCTTCAGTGCAGATCTTACAGCATCAAATAAACTTAATCCCGACCCCAACATTATTTCCTCAATGAGGTGTACAAGAACCTCCGAGTCTGTGTCGCTTAAAAGTGCGTGACCCCTTTGGTCTAAAGTTTCACGTAGCGCAGCATAATTTTCAATGATGCCATTATGAATGATTGCAATCCGTCCTTTGCTTGCCTTATGTGGGTGGGCATTGAGGTCATTGGGCGGACCATGAGTTGCCCACCTTGTGTGACCGATTCCCACATTGCCTAAAAGTTTTTCTTTCCCAACGTGCGAGAGAAGATCTTTCACCCTCCCTTTCTTTTTTCTAATAACAAGCTTAGCAGGCTCAGCCTTTGTGGATTCTATAATCGCAACACCAGCGCTATCGTAACCACGGTATTCTAAACGCTTTAAACCATCAATAAGGATGGGGAAAGCGGGCTTGGGTCCCAGATATGCAACAATT
>JAQCID010000010.1 GCA_027618855.1 Bacteroidota bacterium
ACTGAGGATGAAAAAGTCAAGGTGACTAGACCAGTGGCTTCTGAGCTTTACAAGATTGAGAAGAAGCATCTTATTAGATACATCAACATTGGGACTCCGATGGATAAAAGGTATGGTACTGAGCCGGTGATCCAATTAAACGATCAATTTTCACAGGCTTTTGAAGTTCAGGATTGGATTTTGAAAGAACGTCAAACGTTATCTGAATCCGAGCAAAGTAAAATGTGGGTATCGCTGAAGGTTGATCAGGAAACAAAAATGGGCATTGTGACTTCTGTGAAACAGGAATTAAGACAAGCTACGGCACTGAAGGTTCTTTATTCTGCGACAAGTCGTGCGCGAACAGGCAACGAAGAATAAAGCAAGTCGTTAAGCAGAGAAGTCTTTCAGTATTTTTTCTGCCAAGAAATGACTTAATTTGAAGTAACTCTCTGTGGTCCATCCAGCGACGTGAGGACTCAAGTATACATTTGGAGATTCTAGAAGTCGCGACAATGTTTTTTGATCATCAGTTGTGCCCATGGATGTTAATCCTTCAAAAGATCGTCCCTCAAACTCAAGTACATCTAAAGCGATTGAAGTGACTTGATTCGTGTCTAATGCGTCCAGCAGATCTTTTGTATTTACAACAGACCCTCTAGAGCTGTTGACAAAAATAAAAGGATGTAAGAATCGAGCGAGCCAAGTAGAATCTATTAATCCATTTGTTTCATCTGTCAATGGTAGATGAACGCTCACAATCTCACTGCGTCTGAAAAATTCTTCCTCGGTCACTTCGGTGACATATTCATCACTGAACCCAGAGGTATACTTATCATACGCAATGATTGTGCAACCAATCCCGCGAAGTTTTGTAGCCAGCGCTTTCCCCATCACTCCATATCCAATGATACCTACGGTCTTGCTTCCCAATTCCATTCCCCTGTGCTTCTCTCTTTCCCAAACTTTTTCGTGCACACTCTTGTCGCAACTTCTAAGTTTGTGCATGATCATCAGAAGCATTCCGAGGACGTGCTCCCCCACAGCATCACTGTTGCCTTCTGGAGAATTATAGACGTGAATGTCACGGGATTTTGCAGACTGTACATTGATATTTTCGAGACCAGATCCGCTGCGAGCGATCCACTTAAGTTGAGGCATCGCATCGAGCATTTGATCGTCAATTCTTATCCGTGACCTCAGGACGATTCCTTGTATGTCCTTTAATTGACCTTGTTGTATTTCCTCCCTCGAAAGAAGCAAATGTTCCTCACATTCGAATCCGTTTTCAATTAAACGCGTTTTTATAACAGGGTGTACGGTATCTAGAATAGCAACCTTCATCATGATCTGTTAAATAAACGAACTGACAAATGATCCGACACTGAAATAGATAATGAGTCCTATGATGTCATTTGCAGTCGTAATGAATGGACCTGTCGCTAACGCAGGGTCTATTTTTCGTTTTTCAAGCATAAGCGGAACGAACGCGCCAAATAGAGCGGCGAATACGATGACAAACATCAACGAGATCCCTACAGTAGTGCTGAGTGCTTTGTCGAACCCTAATATTAAAGTCACGATGAAAATAATACTCGCACAGATGGCGCCATTTAAAAGGCCCACGCTAAGTTCTTTTGTGAGACGACCTGCAATGTCAGATGTGCTGATGCTGGAAGTTGCAAGGCCTTGCACAACGATGGCAGAGGATTGAACTCCGACGTTTCCTCCCATGGCGGCAATGAGTGGGATGAACAGGGCCATTTCTGGGTTTGATACGATGTCAAATGCTCCGATGACATATGCGCCACCTACTCCTCCTCCCAATCCGATTAACAACCATGGCAGTCTGGCTCTTGTTAACGTCCAAACAGAATCATACGACTCTACATCCTCTGAAATTCCTGAGGCAAGCTGATAATCGCGTTCGGCGTCTTCAATAATAACATCCACAGCATCATCTATCGTAATTCGGCCGAGTAGAACCCCGTCATCGTCTACAACGGGAAGGGCGACCAGATCATATCTCTCCATCAAACTCACAACCAGATCCTCGTTTTCATTTGAATTAATCCATACAGTTTCGTCGGAATCTTTAATGTCACTTATGGGAGTCCTGGTGCTTGTAGATGACAACAGGAGGTTTTGAAGACTCAATCGACCTGTAAGTTTTCCCATTTCATCTACCACGTAGATGGTGTATAGATTTTCGATGTCTTTAGATTGAACGCGGATCTCTTTTACAGCTCTTGCAACACTCCACGTTTCTTCTACCTGAACAAGTTCTTTTGCCATCAATGCGCCCGCAGTACCTTCGGGGTATTCTAGAAGAGACTGTACATCCGAGACAGACTCCTTGTCCTTTACATGCGAAAATACTTCTGCTATTTTTTCAGACGAAAGTGTGCTGATAATATCTGCAGCATCGTCAGATGCGAGCCCGTCAATCACATCCTCCGCAATTTCCTTTGACGTAAGCCTGGATAGAAGATCTTCACGTACTTCTTCGTCCAATTCGGCAAGAACGTCTGAGCGTGAATCATCAGCCAGCAGTCGATATAGATAATGCACATCGTCACGCTTGATTTGGTTTAAAATCAACGCGATATCATTTGCATGAAGCGTCTCTAGTTCTTTGATTAGCGCACGGTCCTTACCCTCTTCAATTAAAGAGTGAAACTTACTTAGATATTCTTTTGACAGATCGAGCATGAGCGAAGAAATACGGAGACAAAGTTATGCCACTTTAGTTTTGTAGCTTGTTGCGTTTTTTGATAAAAAATTCTTTGAGCAACTGCGCGCATTCTTCTTCTAAAACGCCAGAATGAACTTCGGTTTTAGGGTGAAGCAATCCATTCTCACCGACTTGACCACCATGACCTTCTTTTGCCTGTAAGACGCCCCATCTTTTATATCCACGTTTTAAATCCTGTGCACCATATACAATCCGGCCTATTCTTGTCCAAAACCCTGCTCCCGCACACATGGGGCACGGCTCCAGCGTAACATAGAGCGTACATTTATCTAAGAATTTGCCGCCTAGGAATTCGGAGGCACTTGTAAATGCTTGCATTTCAGCATGGGCGGTGAAGTCACGCAATCGTTCACATAGGTTGTGCCCACGCGCGATGACAGATCCTTGAAAAACAATCACAGCTCCAACGGGAACTTCGTCAAGCCTTCCAGCTTCTTCGGCTTCTTGTAAAGCCAATCGCATAAACCTTTCGTCCTCTTTTTGGCGTTTTTCTGCGCTTTGATTATTTAATTCTTCAACCATGCTGCAAGTTCGTTCATCGCGGTTTTGTTTGGTGCTTTTAAGAATAATTCTGGAGGAAATCCCCCAGACATCTCAGGAATCAAAAGATTGTTCAAGTCTTTCTGGGTGCAAGACGCGAATCCGAACTTTTCAGACCAAACCGTACTTAATACTTCTTGTTCCATCTGTCCAGGAGTGGGAATCAGAATCGCTCGTTTTTTTAAAGCTACCAAATCGAGCAGTGAGGTATATCCGCTTCTGCATATTAGAATTTGCGAAGTGCAAATCGCATCTGAAATCTCTACATCGCTTGGATCGTAAAGCGTGAATACTTCTCCATCTTTTCGAGAACTTCGCCCAGGTTTTCCGGCAAAAATAATCCCTTTTTCAGGTCGGTTTTGCATCCATTTTCGCAGTGCGTTTTCCATGGTTGTTCGATGGGGTTCAGGTCCGCTCACAATTCCTACAAGTGGGTAGGGGGTGGTTGAAGTTTGGGTCAGATCTTTTGAAGGTGTTACGAGTCGGCTTAGAATCCCGATGAATTTTGTTTCTGGATGTATCGTTTTCGATGTGAGTGGGCCTGATATTGATGTCGGACCAGGGGGCAAATCGGGGACCCATACTTCTGAAAAACGGCTTGCAAATCTGCGGATTAGAAATTGTGCAACAGGGCTGAATAGCTTTGGAACAGGGAATTTTAGGAGATGTGTCAAAAGAACAGACGGTACGTTTGCGTCATACGTACCCAGGCAATTGTCGCTGAAGATCTTCGTGATTGATCGCGCTTGAACGTGTTTCGCAGTCCATGTCTTCTCCTCAGAAATGCTGAACAGAAGCTTGGGTGTTTGGGCTACAAGCTTAAGCATGGTGAATTTATGGCTGTAGGTAATTGCAGCCCCAGGTTTGTCGAAAAAGGTCACTCCCGACCTGTTTTTGAGACGATTTTCCAACCAAATTAATGCATCTCCTGTACTCGCGACATCGACTTCCCATCCGAGATCGAGCGCGCCTTCAATAATTGGGAGGGTTCTACTCGCATGTCCCATCCCCCAATTTAGTACTGCAATTAATATTCGAGACATGGCCGCAAGTTCTTAATTTTGCACCAGCAAATTACATTTGTGTTAAATAGTGCAATGGGAAAAGATAAACTTAGAAAATGGGCGGAGAACGAGACTTTTAATCACGTGTTTGAACCGTGCCTTCAAGATGCAGTCAAAGGATTGGATGGAACCCTCAAAGGGAGTTGGGCGTCTGAGATCTTCAAAAACGACAACCCCATCACTCTTGAGTTAGGTTGTGGCAAAGGTGAGTATACAGTAGGACTTGCGAGGAAGTATCCCAACAGGAATTTTGTGGGCGTGGATATTAAGGGTCACAGATTTTGGAGAGGTGCAAAAACAGCGAAGGAGGAATCCCTTCCGAACGTTGCCTTTTTACGTACCCGTCTCGAGTTTATAAATAAATATTTTGACACCGATGAGGTGTCCGAGATTTGGCTTACTTTTTCCGATCCACAACCGAAAGATGAAAAGGGAACCAAGCGTATTACTTCTTCCGTGTACATTGAGATTTACAAGAAAATATTAAAACCAGGGAGTTTTATAAACGTCAAAACAGATTCTGTTCTTTTGTACGATTTGTCCAAGGAAAGCTATCTAGAAAAGGGGTATACAATTCATATAGACAGTCAAGATGTATATGGCGATTTGGTTCACAGGGTGCCCCAAGATCTTCGTGAAGCACTTGAAATCATCACGTATTACGAGAAGAGGTGGCTTTCTGATGGAAAGAAGATTCATTTCATTCAACTCGAAGTATAATCAGTCCTCGCAATGGGTTTCAATGAAGATGTATTTGAAGTAGTCCGAACCATTCCACGAGGAAGAGTTACTTCTTATGGTGCCATTGCCAAATGTCTTGGAGATGCCAGAGCAAGTAGGAGAGTGGGGAGGGCTTTGAATCAAAGTTTCACCGTTTTACCTCTCGTCCCTGCGCATCGTGTGGTAAATAGATTGGGGATGTTGTCAGGTGCGATTCACTTCCCTCCACAGCGCTCTATGGAAGATGAATTGGCAAAAGAAGGCGTAAATATAAAAGATGGCCAAGTTGTCACTTTTGACAGATACTTTTGGGATCCTATGACCGAACTTTGAGGTTCTTATATAAGAGATGAATATTACTAAAGAACAAATTGTAACTGCGTTAAGTGGGGTTGTAGACCCAGATTTCGGGAAAGATATCGTGTCTATGAATCTGGTGTCTGGCATTCATATTGACGGGAGTACGATTTCTGTTGAGGTGAAATCGAGCAATCCAGCTTTGCATGCGCGCAAGAGAATGCAAGAGGCTGTTGAGTTTGCAATTGAAAGAGCCTTCGGTTCTGAAGTGAAGGCCCTGGTGAAAGTAGTTGCCTTGCCCGCTGAGGAGAGAACACTGGAAACGAGGAAAGTACTTCCTGGAGTAAAGCAAATTATTGCCATCGCCTCGGGAAAAGGGGGCGTGGGTAAAAGTACAGTCAGTTCAAATATAGCCGTTGCCCTTTCCCAACTTGGGTATAAAGTAGGCCTGTGCGACGCCGACATTTATGGCCCCAGTATTCCTACAATGTTCGGCGTACAGGGTCACAATCCCAAACCAATTGAAGTGGATGGGAAGCACCTGATGGAACCCGTTGAAATGCATGGCGTGAAACTGCTGTCCATAGGATTTTTCGCCGATTCAGACCAAGCGATTGTATGGCGCGGTCCGATGGCTACGAAAGCTTTGAAGCAACTGTTTTCTGATGTTCATTGGGGCGAGTTAGATTTCATGATCGTTGATCTTCCTCCAGGAACAGGTGACATTCATCTGAGCCTTGTCAGTGACATCGATTTAACGGGTGCAGTGATCGTCTCAACACCTCAAGATGTTGCCTTAGCCGATGCGCGCAGAGGCGTCGGGATGTTTCAATTAGAGGCCATTAATGTTCCTGTTTTAGGCATGATCGAAAACATGTCCTACTTCGTGCCACCCGATGCAAAGCAGTTTAAATACCATATTTTCGGACGTGATGGGGTGAAAAGACTTTCAGAGACTTTGGGCGTGCCCTTTCTTGGAGAACTCCCCTTGTTACAAACAATACGTGAGGCATGTGATGTAGGTCGCCCTGTCGTATTGCAAGGAGATACAGATGCCGCAGCTGCATTTCGTGCTGTCGTAGCTAACTTGCTGGAAGTTCTAGGCAAAAACGTAAAAAAATGACCGACCCAATCGTACCAGAAAAGCTGGAAGATTTAGCGAAAAGAGTGCAAGGTGCGCTCGCTCAGCTGCGTCCTTATCTCGAGGCTGACGAAGGAGATATTACTTTGCATGAAATCACGGACGATTTCATTGTAAAAATAGAACTTCACGGTTCATGTGTACAGTGTGCTTTAATCGATATGACGATCAAAGGAGGCGTAGAATCTGCGATTAGAAGTGTCGCTCCAGAAGTAAAATCTATAGAAGCAATTAATCGATGATTCAAACAGATATTTTGATAATTGGTGCAGGTCCATGTGGTTTATTTACTGTTTTTGAAGCTGGCTTGCTGAAGTTGAGATGCCATCTAATTGATTCCCTTCCTCATCCAGGGGGTCAGTGTACAGAAATTTACCCGAAGAAACCTATTTACGATATTCCAGCCTATCCCTCTATACTTGCGGGTGAACTTACCGAGCGTTTAATGGAACAGATCGAGCCTTTTTCTCCCGGTTTCACACTCGGCGAAAGAGCAGAGATCATAGAAAAGGATGAAGACGGTCAGTTTGTGGTAACGACGAATAGAGGGACCAAGCATCGTGCCCCGATTATTGCTATTGCTGCAGGATTGGGATGT
Organism: Bacteroidota bacterium; assembly: GCA_027618855.1. Taxonomy (GTDB): domain Bacteria; phylum Bacteroidota; class Bacteroidia; order Flavobacteriales_D; family Sanyastnellaceae; genus UBA974. The sequence continues at coordinate 7,095 of JAQCID010000010.1, forward strand.
TTTGAGCCCCGTAAGCCGCCTGTTGAAAATCTTGCGTCGTATGAAGACAAGGGCGTTGAGTATATTATTAAAGATCCAGAGTTCTACAGAGGTAAAAAAGTCGTGATCTCTGGAGGCGGAGATTCTGCACTTGATTGGACCATTTTCTTGACAGAAGGTGTCGCCTCTGACGTAACCCTCGTTCATCGTCGTCCAAGTTTCAGAGGTCATCCGGACAGCGTACAAAAGGTGTTGGATCTTGCAGAAGCTGGAAAAATAAACCTCATCACAAATGCTGAAGTCGTGGGTGTTTCAGGTGATGGGAACTTAAACGCATTGGAAGTAAAGCATACAACTGATGGGATGATGTCCATTTCAACAGACCACTGGATTCCTCTTTTCGGATTGAGTCCCAAGCTGGGACCTATTGCAGAATGGAATCTCAATATTTCTAAAAACGCGATTGAAGTAGATACGTTTGACTATTCTACAAATGTTCCGGGGATCTATGCCATCGGTGACATTAATAACTATCCTGGTAAATTAAAGTTGATCCTTTGTGGTTTTCATGAGGCCACTCTGATGGTCCAAAGCGCATATAAAAGAATTTTCCCAGATAAGAATTTGGTCTTGAAGTATACTACTGTCACTGGAAAACCCAGTTTGTAAGATCTATTTGAATTTTGTGCCATGGATGATATGATCAAAGTATTCGTGATAGACAGAGATGAGAAGCGTCACGAATTAGATGCTCCTACGGATATGAATATGAACATGATGGAGCTCTGTAAGAGCTATGATCTTCCTGTGGAAGGCACATGTGGAGGTATGGCGATGTGTGCAAGCTGCCACATGTATGTTCTAAGTTCTCACGAAATATCAGAACGGTCGGAAGACGAGGAGGATATGCTAGATGAAGCGTTTTTTGTGGAGGACAATAGCCGTCTGGGATGCCAAATCAAACTTGCTGCAGATCTAGATGGCCTTGAGGTAAGACTGGCTCCAGTAGGTTCGTAGATCTATCTGTTTCCAACTCCTGGGTTAAGTAATCTCCCAGATTCAATAAGCTTGGCGAGTATTTCGGAAGTCTCAAGTTCCTTTACAGCGACGATGTGGTGCGGTGCATGTGTATCAGAACATACCATTCTAATCCATCCCTGATCTACGGCATGGTTCGCTGTTTCTTTCGCCAACTCGCCATAATTCCCTACAAGTGTTGCCGCGTTTACAGTAAGGATGACTCCTTGTGAGTGTAGACTTTCAAGTTTGCTTCTGTCCATATGCCAGTACGGATACCTTGCACAGTGCGCCACCACAGGTGTGATTCCAGATGTCTGCATCTTAAATATGGCCTCTGTCAAAAGCTCATCATTGGGCGCTTCGTGAAAGGCAAATTCAAAGAGAAGCATTTCGTGTTTGTCTCCGTTGAGCGGGTCTACGCAAGGGAAGGTAAGAAGCTTATCGGGGTTTTCTAAAAGCTCAATAAAAGAGGTGTCGAGGAAATATTCGGCAGCTAGAATGAATGTTAGAGATGGGAATCGTTTGGCAACCTCCAGTTTTAATTCATAAAAACGTGGCTGTAAAATATCCGGCGTATTCGGATACAAATCTGACATAATATGTGGAGTGGTCACCAACGTTTCGAAGCCCAAATGATGGAGTCTGGAAATTAACGCGAGGGCAGAGGTCATGTCAGGTGCTCCGTCATCTACTCCTGGCACCAAATGGCTGTGAACATCAGCAACCAGAAGTTTTAAATCGTTTTTGACCCCACCTTGAGATGGGCTCTTGCGAAATAGATTCCTTAGAAAAGCAAGCATCACTTTCCGTAATGCTGTTCGTAGTATTTTTCATATTCCCCCGACACAACTTTATTCAGCCATTCGGAGTTTTCCAAATACCAAGTCACTGTTTTTTCTAAACCCACTTCAAAAGTTTCGCTCGGTTTCCACCCCAATTCTCTTTCTATTTTCGACGCATCTATCGCGTATCTGTGGTCGTGTCCAGCACGGTCTTTTACAAAGGTAATTAGACCATCAGAACTGCCCTTCGGGCGCTGTAGCTTTTCATCAACGACTTGAATAAGATATTTCACCAAATCAATGTTCGACCACTCGTTAAGTCCTCCGATGTTGTAAGTAGAACCTGAAGCACCTTGATGTAGGATGAGATCTATCGCGTTTGCGTGGTCCTCAACGTATAGCCAGTCTCTGACATTCAGCCCCTGGCCATACACAGGAAGGCTTTTTTGATCGCAGATGTTTTTGATCATCAGCGGAATAAGTTTTTCCGGAAACTGGTTTGCGCCATAATTGTTTGAGCAATTGCTGATGACAATAGGCATGCCATAGGTATGGTGGTATGCCCTTGCGATGTGATCGCTGGATGCTTTCGATGCACTATACGGACTTCTGGGGTCGTAGGAAGTCGTTTCAGAAAAAAGGCCTTCTTCTCCGAGCGAACCATAGACTTCATCTGTCGATATGTGGTAAAAGACATTTTTGAGATTGTGGTTTGTACTGCCTGTTTCGGCATTTTTAAACGCACCATTTTCATGAATCCAATGCGCCTTAGCTACCTCTAACAAAGCAGCCGTCCCAAGGATATTTGTTTCTAAAAAAGCACCTGGATTTGCGATGCTCCTGTCCACATGACTTTCCGCTGCAAGATGAACAACGGCATCAAAATTGTGTTTTTTAAAAAGGTTTATAAGGAGATCTCTGTCGCAGATGTTACCTTTCACAAAGGCATAGTTTTCCGAATGCTCTATGTCCGAAATGTTTTCTAGATTCCCGGCATAGGTGAGAAGGTCTAGGTTCACAATATTCGTTTCAGGATATTTGTTTGTGAGTCTCCGAACCACATGAGAGCCAATAAATCCGGCTCCTCCAGTGACCAATATGTTTTTAAAAGATCTCATCCTGTTCTATAGACTCCAGTAGTCAAGGTTTTTAATGCGGTTGCGATAGATGCCCTTTAAATCGACAAGGACGCCATTGCCTCCTTCCATAAAGAGAGACAGATCCTCTTCTGTAAGGTGAGCGTATTCGTCATGGTTTACAGCAACAATCACTGCGTGGTATACTCCCTTTTCAGGTTTCTTGCAGAGTTCAATCCCATATTCACGCAGAACTTCATCGGGTTGAGCCATGGGATCTACGACATCGACTTTGACGTTGAAGGATTCCAGCTCGGAGATGACATCGATGACTTTTGTGTTTCGAATATCCTCTACGTTTTCTTTAAAGGTAAGTCCCATGACCAAAACCCTTGCGCCCAGTGCATTTACACCTCGTGCCAAGATCTTCTTTACGGTTTGTTTCCCGACATAAAACCCCATGCTGTCGTTAATATATCTGGCAGAGTTGATCACTTTTGCGTGATATCCCATTTTGCTCGATTTCCAAGTGAGGTAATAAGGATCTATCCCTATGCAATGACCACCTACAAGTCCTGGCTTAAAAGGGAGGAAATTCCATTTCGTGCCTGCAGCTTCGAGAACTTCGTATGTATTAATCCCCACTTTATTGAAGATGATACTGAGCTCATTTACGAGTGCGATGTTGAGGTCTCTTTGTGTGTTTTCAATAATCTTACTTGCCTCAGCGACTTTGATGCAGCTTACTTGATGTATTCCTGCACTTACGACCAGTTCGTATACTCTGGCGACTTGCTCGGTGGACTCTTCGTCTCCCGCGCCCACTACTTTCACGATGGTATCTAGTGTGTGTACTTTGTCACCTGGGTTAATTCTTTCGGGTGAGTATCCGACCTTAAAGTCAACGCCAAATTTCAATCCACTTACCTTTTCCAATACAGGGATGCAATCCTCTTCGGTACATCCAGGATATACTGTGCTCTCGTATACGACGTAGTCGCCTTTCTTGAGTATAGCCCCCAGTGTGGTAGACGCCGAAATAAGCGGCTTTAAATCTGGCTGATGAGAGGGGTTAATGGGTGTAGGAACGGCCACAATGTGAAAGTCTGCATTTTTTAAATCTTCAGATTTTGCAGTGAATGTGATGTCACAACCCTCAAATTCTTCGGGTTCAATTTCACCAGAAGGATCCACTCCTTCTTTCATCATGTTGATTCTCTCCTCATTGATGTCAAAACCTATGACGCGGACTTTTTTTGCGAAAGCCAATGCAATAGGCAACCCTACATATCCAAGACCTACAACACTTATGGTTGCCTTTCCTGAAGTTAATTTTTGGTACATGCTATTTAACATGGCTGAATTTCTTTTTCATTTTCCAATCGAAATTTCGCTCCTGATTCAGAACAAACCGCAATTTTATTTTCTCCAAACTCAAGCTTACATCCGTGTGGTGACATCCATCCCGCAAATCGAGCGGGGTTTCCAATCACCAAAGCGTAAGGAGGGACGTCGTGGGTCACAACGGATCCCGCGCCTATGAAGGCGAAGTCGCCCAAAGTCGTACCGCAAATAACAGTGGCATTTGCGCCCACAGTGACTCCGTTTCCCACCTTCGTAGGTGCGTAGGCGTCACGCCTTACTATTGCACTGCGGGGATTGATGACATTTGTGAAGACACAACTCGGTCCGAGGAAAACGTCGTCGCCCAGAGTGACGCCTTGGTATAGGCTTACATTGTTCTGTATTTTACAATTCGATCCCGTAGTGACGCCCGATGCGACGAAAGAGTTTTGGCCCAGAGATGTACCTTTACCGAGCCGTGCGTTTTTCATCACATGGCAAAAATGCCAAACCTTGACTCCTTCTCCAAGCTCGGCTCCCTCATCAATGACGGCACTTTCGTGCACGTAGGCGCTCCCGAAATGTGACACTTCGCTTTTGGCTTCGGATGCGAGGGTTGAGGACGCTTTTTGCGCGCTATTTTTTGATATATGCGGCAAAATCTTTGTGTTCGTTTTTATGCAGATCTTCTTTTGAAAGCGTGCGGAAGTATTCAAATGTTCGTCGAAGTCCTTCTGCGCGATCTATCGTTGGGGACCAATTTAGAACTTCTTTTGCTCTTGTGATGTCTGGACGTCGCTTTTTCGGATCGTCCGTTGGAAGATCTTTGTGTACAATCTTCACATTTGCCCCAGTTAACTTCAGGACTTCTTTTGCAAAATCCAGAATCGTTATTTCTACAGGATTCCCCAGATTTACAGGCCTGGTTTCCTCACTGAAATGCAATTTATAAATGCCTTCTATTAAATCATCGACATAACAAAAACTCCTCGTTTGGGATCCATCTCCGAAGACGGTGATGTTTTCGCCCCGTATGCTTTGGCCTATAAATGCGGGAAGAGCACGACCGTCATTCAATCGCATCCGTGGTCCATAGGTGTTGAAAATACGCGCAATACGCGTCTCGATGCCATGGTAGGTATGATACGCAGTTGTAATTGCTTCCTGGAATCTTTTCGCTTCATCATACACACCTCTAGGTCCTACCGGATTTACGCTCCCCCAATACTCTTCTGTTTGGGGATGTACCTCTGGGTCGCCGTAAACTTCACTGGTAGAGGCGATGGTTATGCGCGCGCCTTTGTCCTTCGCTAGTCCCAACAGGCGGTGAATTCCGATCGACCCCACTTTTAAAGTTTGGATAGGAATTCTCAAATAATCTATGGG
>JAQCID010000011.1 GCA_027618855.1 Bacteroidota bacterium
TCAAGAGATGCAATGACATCGTCAAAATCAAGTGCATTTGCACTCAATCTTCTTTCCCAATCGTCTGATGAGTTTGCAAATTGTGTTTCCAATATTTCGACGATTTCTTCCGTGGTTTCACTTTCTAACGTGCCGATATCAGGCGTGCTATTTTTGCCAAACATGGCGTGCAATCGCATGGTTCGCAATCGTTCTTTTCGCAGCGTACGTCTTAAATCGAAGTTTCTAATCATGAACGCAATAAGACCCAGAGCGATTAAAGCGGCTGCGAATGGCCATGCCCCTGGTTCAGATGTTTTGGCTGCATTTGCTGAAGCGAGATCGAAAGGGTCCAGTTCGGGAAGCGGGTGGTTTTTAAACGACTTGGGTTCCCGGCCTATTTCGGCTGCTGCGATCATTGCGAGCGCCAAGCTGTCCGCTTTGTGCAGATAGATGTACGCCGATTTATCGTCTCCTCTAATGGCATCAAATCGAGCGCGTTCTCTACACGTTCGAGCAGTTAATAGATCATCCCCCAATATTTCAGCGGCTCTCACCGCTTCGTGATGCGCCAAAAGTGCGTCCAGGGTTTTCCCAGACAACTCGGCCGATGTTGCGATTCTAATTTGTCCTAAAATCCAACCTTCTGGATTAGACACCGGGTCAGAATGCAGAAGCATTGATTTGGACCAATTGAGTGCTTCACCGTATCGTTTTTCAGTGACGAGCAACGTGTGCAGATTTGCGTAAGCGGCATCTATTTTTTCGATGTCTCCCCCTTTTCTCATCTTTTCCAGATGATCTACCCCTGACTCATCAATTCCTAACCCTTCTAGAATGCCCGATTGAACCCACAATATTAATCGGTCAATGTCCAGATGCTCATTGTTAAATTCGGGCGCAGACGCTTCACGTGCTTTGTTCCATTCTCCATTTAGGAAATAGATCCTCGACTTGAGAAGTTCCAGTTTGGATTCCCATTTTGGATCAGGTTTCCTGCTTGTTTCTAATTCGATTAAATTCATCGCCATGGTTTCCTCCCCTTGACTGATCCATCCCTCTACAGTATAATAAACCAGTTCACTCCTGATTTTGGAAGGACACATCGAACAATTGTTTTCAACGGACCGCCATGCTTTTGATGCCCTTTCTAAATTTCCTGCTCTTTGTTGAATGCGCCCTTTCCCCACTTCTGATTGGGCAATAATGCAGTAATCTAACGTTGTTTCTCCTACGGATCGATATAAACTGAGTGCTGCTACAGGCTTGCCTACTTTAACAAGGCTGTCAGCTCTAGATAAGAGAGACAAGGCATTCTCGTTTTGGGCTGAAAAGCCGCTCAATGAGAAGAGGAAAACGAAGGATATGTTTACAAGCCTTATGATGTCACTAAAATACCTTGCAGTCGCTCCGACTTTGTGACAATCAATGAGGGTTATGGACTACTCACTGTAGACAACTGAAAGCACTGTTTCACCCACTGCCTGTAACGTGCCTTTGTCTATAATGCTCATGTTGTCCCCGTGAGTATGATGAAATGGACCGTATCCCATAGGGATTACTTGCATTCTATAATCTACAATATTTGCACTAGGCACTCCGCCCAATTCACTCACGAAGAGGTTGTCGTCGATTGTAGGAGGAGTCTCTCTGTTGCTGAACATTTTACCATGTCCCAATTTCGCGGCTCTAGACCAAATCTTCCGGACAATATTCGGAGCGTACTTCATCGAAGTTCCCTCTCTATTGAAAACAGCATCTTTTGCACCAACCATGTCGAGCAAGATTCCAAATCTTGCGCGATAGCCGTAACTGTGAGGTTGTTTGGCCCATTCTTGACTTCCTAAACACCAATACAAATAACTCGTACTTGTAGATGGTGAGCCCTCAGGACTCCCGTAGTCTTCTCCGTCAAAGAAAACAATATCAACCCCGATGCTCGGAGCTTTAATGCTGAATTGGCGTGCAACTTCTAACAGGACCCCTACCCCAGATCCACCGTCATTTGCCCCGTCTATGGGTTCGTTTGTTCGCACAGTATCCTTGTCGGCAAAGGGTCTCGTGTCCCAATGAGCATATAGCATTACGCGACTCTTAGCTTCTAGGTTATACTGTCCTACAATGTTTTTTAATTCGAGGATCTTTCCGTCAAAGGCCTTTGCTCGAGCCTCCTGAACGATGACCTCCGCCCCATGTCTCCTTAATTCATCAGCAAGCCAAACACCGCATTTGTTGTGTTCCAATGTATTTGGAACCCGAGGGCCAAATCCCACTTGTTTCTCCACATAGTAAAATGCAGAATCGCTGGAGAAATCTGGCGTTAAAATGACCTCCTCAACCTCTGGCGTGCTTTTGTCATTTGAGGGCTTCTCATGTGAACAGCTCGGTAACGTGAATGTTACAACACTGAGCATGACCCCCACGTGATAATGAAGATATCTATTCATGAGACCATGAACTTCCGTCTTTCCCATCGGTTACATTCACACCTAAGTCACTTAATGTGTTCCTGATTCTGTCTGCACCAGCGTAATCTTTATTTGCTTTTGCATCCGTTCTGAGCTCTACCAATAGGTCCAATAGATTCGTCGCTAAATCTTCTCCTCCGCTGCTGTTTTCAGTATTCAGATCATCATTTTTCATTCCCAGAACATGTCCTAAGAACCCCGTATAGATCGTTTTGAGGCCATCTATTTGGTCTTGATTCAATTCGATCCTCTCATCTGCAGCAGAGTTGATCCATTTCACACCCTCAAATAACGATGCAATGAGAACAGGTGTATTGAAGTCATCATTCATAGCTGCATAGCATTTGTCAGACAAATCACTTACGCTTATTTCTTTGTTTTCCTTTTCTGTAGACTGGAGCTTTTGAAGCGTTTCTACGGCTTTCGTCAATTTTGAAAGCCCTTTTTCAGCCGCTATAAGTGCATCGTTCGAGAAGTCCAAGGTGCTGCCATAATGTCCCATAAGCATAAAGAATCTTACCGTCATAGGACTATAACCTGTTTCAAGAAGTTTGTGGTTTCCTGTGATGAGTTCCTCGGGCGTAAACCCGTTTCCTTCTGATTTTGACATCTTCCGGCCATTGACGGTGAGCATGTTGCCGTGAATCCAATAGTTGACGGTCTTTTCGACCTTGTTTGCAGCTACATTTTGGGCGATTTCACATTCGTGATGGGGGAATTTCAGGTCCATGCCACCTCCATGTATATCAAATCTATTTCCCAAATACTTTGTGCTCATGATCGAGCACTCCAGATGCCATCCGGGGAATCCCATCCCCCAAGGTGAAGGCCATTGCATGAGGTGGGTGTCGTCGGCTTTTTTCCAAAGCGCAAAATCCAAGGGGTCACGTTTTTCACTTTGACCATCCAGATCACGCGTATTGCTTAGAAGCTCGTCTATTTTCCTCCCTGAAAGCTCCCCATAAGGGTAGTCTTCACTGAATCTTCTCACACTGAAGTAAACACTTCCATTGACTTCATATGCATATTCGTTTTCTAAAATCTTCTCTATGGCTGCTATTTGTTCAATAATATGTCCCGTAGCGGTCGGTTCAATGGACGGAGAAAGGATATTAAAAACACGCATCACATCGTGGAAGTCGTTCGTGTATTTCTGAACGATCTCCATAGGTTCTACTTTTTGTAGGCGAGCCATCTTCCCTATTTTATCTTCTCCTTCATCGGCATCACCTACCAAATGTCCCACATCAGTAATGTTTCTTACGTATCGTACTTTATATCCGATAAATTCAAGGTAACGGTATATGATGTCAAATGACAAAAATGTTCGAACGTTCCCCAAATGCACATTGCTGTATACAGTAGGTCCGCAAACGTACATTCCGACGTGTGGGGGATTCAGAGCTTCAAAGACTTCCTTCTTACGCGTTAAGCTATTTTGAATTTGCAGTGGTTGCATGTCATTCGTTTATTATCCTACAAAGAAAAACCAAACAGACGCGTTATACGAATTTAATTGTCACACTTTCAATGCCTGGAGCATTGCCTTAATTAATCCCGTCGTGTCATACTTTGCCGACCAACCCCAATCTGAACGCGCTTCTTGATCGTTTATACTGTCAGGCCATGACGCAGCAATTTTTTGTCTCAAATCAGGTTTGTAGGAGGTTGTAAATTCCGGAATGATTTTCATAATTTCAGAATTCAATTCCGAGGGAGAAAATGAACAACCCGCTAGATTGTATGAAGTTCGGACGGTAATATTCTCTTTGGATGTTTCCATCAATTCCAGTGTCGCCCTCACAGCATCGTCCATATGCATCATTGGAAGCGTTTCGAAATGTTCTAAATAACACTCAAAGGGTTTGTCCTCTAAGGCACAATAAAAGGCTTCTACAGCGTAATCCGTTGTCCCCCCTCCAGGTTGAGATCGATGACCTATGAGTCCAGGATATCGGACACTTCTAACATCTACTCCATAATGTTCGAAATAATACTTTATCCACAATTCACCCGCTACCTTAGAGACTCCGTATACAGTCGTTGGGTCACAGAAGGTGTTTTGAGTAGTTTGTTTTTTTGGCGCATTTGGGCCAAAAACAGCAATAGAACTTGGCCAAAACATCTTTTCAAATAACCCATCCTTGGCACACTCCAATACATTGATGAGTGATTTCATATTTAAGTCCCACGCAGCCAAAGGGTTTTGTTCTCCCCTTGCTGACAGCATGGCCACCAAATGATATACGTGTGTAAACTTACCCTCAGTAAGAACTTTCCGAACGGCATGTGAATCTGAAGCATCAAGCAAAATAAATTCACTCCTATTTACGTCTGCGTCAGTAGATTGCCGAATGTCAGATGCGACAACGGCATGAATGCCATATCTGGCTTGCATCCCTAAAGTCAGTTCAATTCCGAGCTGTCCAGATGCGCCTATAACAAGATGTTTTTCCATTGGGTGGAAAGATAAGACTAGATACCTTTGCACCGTGCAATCTGATGAATTTGAATATACATTAAATGACGATGATATCGCACGATATCCTGTCTCTCCACGCCGTAGTGCAAAATTACTTCGTGTAAACCCGCAAGGAAAATTTGAACACGGAACGTTTGAAGATCTGCCCAAATATTTAAAGGAAATCGGGTGTGATGGTCTTTGGGCAAACGAAACAAAAGTGATACATGCCCGTCTTTATCTGAGAAAACCCACCGGAGGACGACTAGAAATTTTCCTTCTTGAACCTGTAGATGGTGTTCCCGAAGTCGCTCTTTCGGCCCTTCATACATCATCTTGGAGATGCCTCGTTAGAGGAGGGAGCAAATGGACCACTGAAACAGCTTCAATTGTAACAGATGGATTGACGCTTCATGCTTCACCTATTGATTCTGCTGCTGGATTAGTGAGGGAAGATGGAGGATCGTTTCAACTGACATTCACATGGACGGGCGCTTTGTCGTTTGCAGATGTTCTTGAGAAGCTTGGTCGCATGCCACTTCCTCCATATATGCAACGCGATTCGGACCTCAATGATGCAGATGATTACCAAACCGTTTTTGCGCGTCTCCCAGGCAGTGTTGCAGCTCCTACTGCCGGGTTGCATTATGACGACCATTTGCTCATGAAACTCGCAGAACAAGATCTCGCACTGAGTCGATTAACGCTTCATGTTGGAGCGGGGACATTTAGGCCGCTTTCCAAGGGTGACATCTCGGATCACACGATGCATGCAGAACGATGTATTGTGACTCGAGAAATACTTGAAAAGCTTGCTTCAACCCGCAAAAGAGTCGCCACGGGAACGACAACACTTAGAACACTTGAGAGTTTGTTTTGGATGGCTGTAGTTCATGAGGAAACCGGTGAGTTTCCTGAAACCCTCGGTCAATGGGTACCCTATAACTCAGACCATTCAAAAAGTAGAGAGGTGGTTTTCACTACGTACGAAGCGTCTGTTCGATATCTCCTCAACAACGCCCCACTTGATTCACCTTGGGGTTTTAAAACCCAAATCATGATTAGGCCGGGGTATAAAATCCAATCAGTAATGGGTCTTGTGACGAATTTCCATCAACCGGGCAGTACTCTGTTATGCCTTATCGCAGCATTTTCAGGCACGCCTTGGAAAGATGTATACGCAGAAGCCATTGAAAACAAGTACCGATTCCTCAGTTATGGAGATGGATGTCTCTTTGAACTCTAGTAAGACTTCCTCTTAATTCCGATCATCTACGACGTCAGACCCATCACGGATCGCATTCCTGATAGAAAGAGAAAATCCGTTACGCACCTGAGTCACTAAAGCACTCTGCTCAGTTAAGAAGTCTGTTTTATCAGCGGCCTCAGTTACCTTTGAAGGAGCAATAACCCATACACCATGGTTTCCAATAATCGGGTTGGACATTTCACCAACAGGGATAGAAAAGGCCAATCCGGCAACTTCTGGTTCAGCTGAAGCACCACTTCCTGCGATGACAGATGTTTTAATATTTACATTGAGTGCCGTCTTTACAGTTGCACCTGCCGCTGCGGCCACTTCATCTAAATCCCCGCCTGTCATAAGTAGCGCATAGTGCTCGCCTTTTGCTTTTTTAAGAGCCCCAGCTCTCATCTTCTCTTCTACGGCGTCAAAATCCGGTGTGCCTTTTTCTCTAGAGGAATTAAGGATTGCAACCACGTAGTTGTTGTCGATAAGTATAGGTTGGCTGATCTCACCTTCTTCAGCATTGTAAGCCCAATTGACAAGCTCAGTTGCGTTCGTCATGCCTGAGACAGAGGTGGAATTCCTTCTAACATCACGGGCTTCGCTTACCGTGTATCCTGCTTCTTTTGCAGCGCTTTCTAAAGTAGCTCGGTCAGAAGATTCAATCGCAAACTCGTTTGATTCAGAGTAAGCGTCACGCTTCGTTTTGTCAGAAGCACCAATTTGTCTCGTGATTTTTGCCACTTCAACTTCTTCAACTTTTTTGCGGCGATCGAGAACTTCAATCACATGAACACCGTAGCTTGTTTCAACAGATCCAATTGAACCTATAGGCTTGTCAAAACTGAAGTCATTAAATGGTTTTACCATTCGATTTTGTGGAAAAAACTCATAAACTCCACCGTTAGATTTCGACCCTGGGTCATCAGAGAATCTAGTTGTCAAATCTGTAAAGTCAGCGCCATTTTTTAGAAGTCTCACCAGACTGTCTGCTTTAGAATTAAGAGCCACCATTTCTTGGGCATCTTTCACATCTTTCGCTTGTAATAGGATATGTCTGACAGATGCAGCTGTATCAGGGACCATAGATCTCCCGAGAATATTTGCAACAGTCAGTAGATTTCCTTTTTGATAGGGTCCGACGATCGTTCCAATTTCAACATCAAAGAATGTTGACTCATTCACGTCTGTTTCCACATCAGCTAGGCGAATGGTGCGGACAACTTCAGCACCGCTGCTATTTGTTGTCGCAAATTCAACAGCATCCTCTGCCAAATCCCATGCTGTAGCAATTCCTTGTAGTTCGGCCGTAATGTTATCGACATCTCCCGAAGACGCCCCTACTGGAATCTTTACGATTGTAACATCTCTACCTTCTATTTGTTGAAACTTCTTTTCATCTTTATGGTCGTTGAAGTATACCTGTACATCTCTGTCGCTCACCTTTACAACGCTATCCGAAATGGTCGTAAACAATTTGACAACATATTGAAATTCGGCTTTGCGTTCTGAACTCAAGTAATCGTACTTGCCCTCTAGCGCATTTGAATATGCTCCAGCTTGCGCCAATGCTTCAAACTTTTCTTTTTTACGTTTTGTGACAATGACTTCTTTGTACCTCAGGAAGTTGGCTTTGCCCTCTTGCGTGGAAAGCATACTTTGAAAATTCTGGACCCATGTACGTTTGTTGTCTCCATTGCTATAAAAAGCACTAGAAACGTATGGGGAAACAAGGTCGCCAAAAAGCATTTCTTGGTATTCCTTGTCGCTGACAGTCATGCCGATATCAGCGTATTCATCACTCATAAACAGTGCGGTAGTCATGTCTTCCCAGACCTCATTAGGCAGCTGATCGCCTGAAAAACCCAATCCTCTTCTTTGTTGAACAGCAACTTGATACTCTGTCCCGGTGATTCCATCTCCGTTTACACTTCCAACTTCAGTGGATGTCCCTTGGCCCATGAGTGCCAATACAGCATCAAAAGGAACTAAGAAACTGAGCATACCTAATCCTAGGAACACCATCAGCAACCCTTGTCGGTTGCGAATATTTTCAATCATTGCCATGGTAAAGACGTTTTAAATGTCAGGTGCGCGAAGATAAGAAATTAATCCGAATCATGATAACATGAGTTCAACAAGGATTATTCTAGACCCCTTGACCTCTTTAATTTTCACGTTAATTTTTAACTGATCTCCCTTTTTTGGGATTGCTGCTAATCTGTGTAAAATCAAGCCTCCCAGAGTTTCGTAAGCATCTTCTTCGGGCATGTTAAAACCCAATTTTTCGTTCAAGTATTCTACATCATGACGCGCAGAAAGTATCCAAGATTTGTCATCAATTTGTTCTTCAATCAGGATTTCTACGTCGTGTTCATCCTCTATTTCGCCTAATAATTTCTCCACAATGTCTTCCATCGTAAGAATTCCGGCCGTACCACCAAACTCATCCAAAACAACAGCCAAGTGCCTTTTTCTGACCATAAATTGCTTTAACAATATGTCGCCAGCCATCGGTTCAGGAATGAAAAAAGTGGGGAGCACGACTTCTTTGATTGTTTTTGGTGATTTGAAAAGATCTTTGACATGTATATACCCAATGATATTGTCAATGTCATTTTCGTAAACGACTACTTTCGACAATCCAGTATCTGAAAAAATTGATTTTATTTCGTTGATGGATGTATCTGTTGAAACCGAAACAACTTCATTCCTTGGAACGAGGCAATCTCTCGCTTGAACCTGGTTAAGTTTCAGCGCATTTTGAAGCATCAATAACTCGTGTTCTAGGTCCTGTTCTGGAATCATATTGCCACTTGCAGATTCTAAAAAATGGTTTAAATCAGTGGAACCTAATCCCCTTGATACGGACTCCAAACGGCCTGTCGTAAATGGAAATAAGAAGATCTTGCTTAACCCGATGATGATCCATGCTGGAATAGCCAATACGGTGTTAACCATAAGAAGGGGCGCACTTAATCTTTTCAGCCATTGAGCAGGGTTTCTAAGAAAGATTGATTTAGGGATGAATTCGGCAGTGACAATGACCACTAAAGTTGTGACAAGTGTTTGGACTGCAAGAGCAAACATAGGTGAAGGTGCTGAAAGCCAATCAGGGGAATTGAAAAGCTGTTTGCTTATTAGTTCGCCTGACTCCATCCCGCAAATAACGAGCGCAATATTGTTGCCCACCAGCATGACTGCAATGAACAGTTGGGGACGCTTAAAAAAGGAAGAAGCAAGTTGTCCTCTCCATCCTTGTTTTGCATTGAGCTCAATTTGTAAACGATTCGCAGAAACGAAGGCGATCTCCATTCCTGAAAAAAATGCAGAAGCGGCCAAAGAGCCAAGAATGATAAAGATTGAACTGGAGGGGTCGGGGTCCATTTGTTTGTTTGATTAATTACGCGACTTGTTAGAATTCATGTCATTCTGAAGGCGTTTGCGAAACCCTCGTCTCACAAAATACCACAGCCAGGCAAGCGCAGGAACAAGAGGAAGCATTTTGTTTTTCTCCCACTCTTCACTATAGATTATCCATAAAGATACACCCGTGACAATGATTGAAGATGCAAGCCAAAACTTCTCTGCTGCATGTGTAACTTGTAAGATTCGTTTAGGCTCCATGTCACTAAGGTAAGTTAAATGACCCTGTGGGGTCAAGAATTCGGTAATGTTCAAATCTACTGTCTGCCTCTAATCCTTTGCCGTGAAGTATGCCTGTCGAGGTATGAATGCTCACAGGACGATCAGTATGTACTTTGTCAGAATCATGAGACCAAACCAGATATTCAGTATTCAATCTTTCTCCTTCGAGATTCACTAATTCCACACCATCGAGGGCGATTAAATGTCCAGAGTTGGGGTCGTAGTTGCCTCTTCCACCCCTTAAGATCGCTTGATAATTCGACTTGTCTCCTCCTATGAACAATCGGAAACCTTCGCTAACATCCCAGATTTCGGTGTTGTCACTTCTCTCCAATCTCCCTGCCTCCAAAATATTTTTCACGTCCCCTTTTTCAGAATAAACAAACTCCCCGCTTGTAATCACTTGAGAGGAAATATCCTCCATTTCAGAGATTGATTCCGTGAGGGTGTTGTCACCCGTGACGCATCCCATGTAGAATATTGAAAAGATCAGATGTAAATAGAATGTAAATCCGGAGGGTGTTTTCATTAACGAACCCTAATATTTGTAATCATGCCTGAACAAGGACATCCTGATACTTCCTTCACTGTAAATGACGTTCCGGCTTGAAGACCTAGAGTAAAAACCTCTTCTATCGTTGGGAATTGATTAGACATTTTACTCATCCTTGCATTTGCTTTTTCTTCTAACTCTGGATTCATCCGCTTTGCTCTGTCGTAATAATCATGAGCGACCCAATAAACGGCCCTTATTCCTAAAGCTCCATCGTTACAATCACTCGAGGCTCCAGCGATTGCATCTCCAAGTAGGATATATGCATCTGCGTTACTTGGATCTATTGCGATGACTTGATTGGCATAACGTTTTGCGGTGCTCGAACGTTTTAAAGCACTGGCTATTTGTCCTGTTTTTAAGAGGTAATCCATCTGATTTGGACAACTGTCACAACGCGACACAGCCTCTTCCATGTACTTAAAGCTGTTACTAAGTTGCGATTGCTTTGCATATCCCATACCAATTGCGAAAGCGGCCTCGTGACTGGGTTCAAACTCATAGACAGCAGTAGCTACAGGCAGGAATAAGTCATTCTCGGTACATTCTCTGTTCGTGAGAATCCTCAACACCTTTTTCTTAAGATCGAAATTTTCAGAATCGGCATCTATGCTTGCTTGAAGCACCTCAACCATCTCTTCACATTTTGCAATGGCAACAAACGTCTTCTCAATGTTTTCTTTTGCCTTTGTGTATCCATTGAGATCTCTACTGTTTTCAGCAGCCTCAGCATTTGCGAGTGCCTCGTTACAATAGTCCATCAACATGAGGTAATCCGTTAACATTTTAATCTTCTTCGCTGCCCCAGCCTCCTTGTCAATTATGTTGACGTTTTTCATGGCGTAGAATGAAGTGACATAGTATCCACTTAGCACTGATGCAGAACTATTGGCTCCGAGACAATCTACGCTTTCTTCAAACATATCGAATGCAACCTGAACGGAGTCCTTATTGAAGCTGTAATAATCGGACGCTTTGCGACCTAAAATGTGGCAACGGTTGTTTGGATTTATCTTCGTTGATGGAAAAAGTTCCATTCTCGTGTCGTAAACCCACATCAAACTATCCACAAGAACCGCTTTGCGTTCTAGATTTCCTGCTGCGCTGGCTTCTTTTATCTCATGCTGAATAAAAGTACTTCCGTTTGTGTACAATGATTCTTGCACTTGTGGCGGGCATACCGCACATGCCTTCTCCCACTGATTATAAGCTTCAGAGTAGTTTTTCTGAGTTTTGTAACTTTTATAAACGCTAAGAGCTTCTTTACAAAGGATTTGCTTGTCCTCAGTATCCCCATATTTTAAATCATTCTGCGCGAAAAAATTTAAAGGAATAACGAAGGCTATTAAAAGAAAGAGTTGTCTGCTGATATTCATCACTTTTATTAATCGTAGAGTTTTGGTGTAAGCCAAAGATTTTTGAAAAATGGAGCGAGTGTCACTCCAATTTGAATTTTTAACAAAGATTCTTCAAGGGTGCCTGCTAAAACTGTGCCATTGTCTGACTTAAGTCCTCGATGTCCCACTTCTACACCGAAGTGTAGGCGACTTGTTGAGCGGCTCCCTTCAAGTGGGATAGTCATTCCGGCAGATGCGCGCCATCCTGACAATTGGCTTCCATTGTACGCGATGGGGTAAGCGTCTAAAGCGAATCCCGCTTTATAAGATGCACCCCCAGAACCAGGGACGATTGAAATCCCTAAAGAAGTGCGTGAGGCTTTTGCCCATGTTGCATCTCCATCGAGAATGTTTATCTCAAACAGAGAATCAGAAATAGATTCCCAATCTTCTTGCATATACTCTCCAGAAATCAGGAATCGACTTCCGTTCGCGTGTTCATAAACGAGTGCACCACCCGCTGAAAATTTTGATGGAATCCGTCCTTCAGCATCTAATTCATTGATGTATGACGCTGTATCTATCACGGTCTCTATGCTGCTGAGTAATTGAACGTTTTCTACGCTTTTCTCGTAATCGGTGTACAACAAAGATTCTGGGGAATATGTTGCACCGACATATAATGTTGCAGATCCTTTGAAGTTTCGTCTCCCATCGTATTTGGCCCAGAGCAATTGGTAAGCCTGAGCTCCAAAGAGTCCTCCCAAAGATCGATGTCTCA
>JAQCID010000012.1 GCA_027618855.1 Bacteroidota bacterium
GAAGCTGTTGAAGTCTCTACAATTGGCCCCTCGGGATCTTCCCCATTGGATATATTCGCGTTAGATACGACGTTTGCTCACGTTCAAGTAGATACAGAATCTGACGCGAGAACCTATAAGGTAGAGGCGTGGTCAGGAACCTTTGCTGGAGACCAAATGATCGGTGTGAGTATCCCGGCACAAACGCCATTCTTGACGCTCACCCCGAACGACAATAGAATTGAACTGGAACTTACGGCGACCGTGCCGTGGTCGAATACAATCTTCTATTTGGCACGCAAAAGCCCTTTAGAACTTGACTTTATCCCACTCGATACGGTAGAGGTTGGGGTTGATATACCCGGTGTCGTGGCGCCGGGAGGGGGGCAGGCTTTCCCCATTGATCAATCATTTTTATATGAAGATTCGGGCTTGATTAATGGGGTAGAGTATTGTTATAGAGTGATTTCTGAGGGAAATTATGATGCTTCAGATATAGAAACACCTCTTCGCAATTCAGCTCAAATTGTTTGTGCAACCCCCTACGATTTCACACCTCCCTGTCCGCCTGTGTTACAAGTAGATCCAGACTGCCCTCTAGAAGTGGACTTTGTCGCTTGGAGTGTGACTGATGGATGTGCAGATGATGTGATGGGGTATATCTTGTACTGGGCGCCATTCGAAGGCGATTCACTAAAGCCCTATGCGTTTTTTGACAATGATGGAGTATTCGAATTGGACACTTCTTTTGTATTTAATGAAGAAGGAGAGGAAAGAAGTATTGCTGGATGTTTTGCTGTTACAGCATTGGATAGTTTGAACTTAGGTCCTGATGGTGAATATCGACGGAATGAGAGTGCGTTTTCTAACATTGAATGTGTAGACAATTGTCCGTTTTATTTTCTGCCGAATGTGTTCTCTCCCAATCAGGACAACATGAACGATGTCTTTCAGGCATTCCCCTGGAAGTTTGTTGACAGCGTAGATTTTGTGATCAACAACAGATGGGGTGTCCCCGTGTTTTATACGCTAGACCCCAATGTCAATTGGGATGGAACTCATTTCGAGACGGGTGAACGTATGCCTGACGGAGTCTATTACTACACAGCAATTGTATATACGCGCCGTCTGGAAGGCATCGTTCCTGAGAAAATATCAGGTACCTTGCATTTGGTTGGTGGACGAGGTATTGTCGTTGAATAACACGAAACGGAAAAGTTACTGAAGGATGTTTACAGGAATTATTGAATCTTTAGGAGTCATCGAGGGTATTGAGAAAGAGGGTTCAAATGTCCACTTCACACTTCGTTGCCCCTTTTCTTCAGAACTTAAAATAGACCAAAGCGTTGCCCATGACGGAACCTGTCTTACTGTCGTAAAGTGCGATGCCGAACGTTATACAGTGACCGCGATTGAAGAAACACTCATGCGGACCCGACTCGGTAGCTGGAAGCTTGGAGATCAAGTCAATCTCGAGAGATGTGTTCGTCTCGGTGACCGGCTCGACGGTCACATGGTTCAAGGTCATATTGATACGACAGGTATGCTTGTCAGTTCTGAATCTCGAGAAGGTTCTTACGTCCTTACATTTGAACACGCTTCGACTCCTGAAAACCCCGCTTGGATTACCGTTCCCAAAGGGTCCGTGACCATCAACGGAATATCCTTGACAGTTGTTGAAAGCTCACAAAATTCATTTTCTGTTGCGCTCATACCTTATACATGGAATGAAACGAACATGCATACATTGGTTCCGAGAGATACAGTAAATCTAGAGTTTGACATCTTTGGAAAATACATGTCAAAAATCTTGTCGGCGAGATTACCTGCCGGGTCTTAATTCGAAATTTTTACCAAGGTAAAGGCGTCTCACCTGTTCGTCCGAAGCAAGTGACTCTGCGGTACCTTCTTTTAAGATTTGGCCTTCAAAAAGTAAATATGCCCTGTCAGTGATGTGTAGCGTTTCTTGCACGTTGTGATCTGTAATTAAGATGCCGATCCCTTTTTTACTCAACTGAATCACGATACGTTGAATATCCTCCACGGCGATGGGGTCGACACCTGCAAATGGCTCATCTAAAAGGATGAATGTAGGAGAGCAACACAATGCTCGGGCAATCTCAGTTCTACGTCTCTCTCCACCTGACAAAACGTTGCCCATGCTTTTCCTCACCTTATTCAGCCCAAACTCTTCGATCACCTCTTCTAATTTTTCGGATTGTTCCTCTTTAGAAAGTGATTGCAACTCTAAAATAGCTTTTAAGTTATCCTCTACTGACAAAGCTCTGAAAATCGACGCTTCTTGGGGGAGATATCCAATCCCCTTTTTTGCTCTTTCGTGCATGGGTGTCCTTGTGATTTCTTCTTTTCCTAAGAAGACCCGCCCTTCATCGGGCCGAACCAACCCTACGATTGTATAGAAGCTTGTGGTTTTGCCTGCACCATTTGGCCCCAGTAACCCTACAATCTCTCCCGGTTTAATGTAAAAACTTACGTCATTCACAACCTTTCGTCCGCCGTAGCTTTTGAAGAGTCCTTCAGAATGTAAAGCGTCGTTTAGATCATTCGTTAATCCCATGGTGTAAAATTACAACGATTTTGATTTTAGATAACGCGCATTAAAGTTCAACCGAAAACCCCAATCGGATTCCCCAATTTTCTCTCATCCCTTCTTCAGATTCCGTGAGTCGTCTGTGATAATCGATTCGGAAGAACTGAAAAATATTTTCGATACCGATCACTCCTTCTGCATACGTGCCATTCAGTCCCGTTGTGCCATCAGGTAGAGCCACGAGTTCTTCGTGTTTTGTGTCCCAAGACCCCAACACCCCCTTAATTCCGATTACTTCTCTTAATTTGGTCCTTCGAATAAGAGGGATGTGATTTAAAATAGCGCCTTCTCCATGCCACTCGATACTTGCGCGGACCCATTTGTCAGTGACGAACTCGAAATAGCGCAGCAAATTGAATGAAGGTTGTATTGAAAGTGCAGTCTCGTTCGCAGGTTGTAGTTCCATAAGCGCAAATGGTGCTGTTCCTGAATAGATGCCCGTATTTGTATTCCATCTCACTCTTCCCAGTGGACCAAACCTGAGTTTCCCTTCCAGTTCCAAGGTGTACCTTCCGTATCTATACTGGCTTCCAGCAATATCTTTCCAGGCCTGTGTAGTCGAAGCGGTGATGATCGGGAATCGTGACCCCAGAGAAACGCGATCGAATGCACCGCTGACAAATTTCTCAGAATGGGCATATCTCAACTGAAAAGTACTTTCGGCAGTAATTAACACTTGATTTCCATTCGGATTTTCGGGCAACGGAAATTCAAGCTCACCTCTGGCGGTAATGTCTCGATGTCGAAGTTCAACAAACGTTGACCAACCCGATCCAAACTCAGCGAGGAAGCTCGCCTCAGTTTTCACCACTTCCGTTAAATTCACTGCGCCACCTTCAACTGAAAGTGCGGAGTTAAATACATTGCCTTGATTGAAAAAGCTTAACATGCCAAATTGTTCAAGGTCTTTTGAATGTGATGCATACCATTCTATTCGAGGTATTTTACTTTGCAGCCAAGTAAGCTCTCCCCCATACTTAAAAATTTTATCCTTGGATCCATAAGCCAAGAATACCTTAGGTAGAAATGTTCTGCTGAAATCATTGCTGGTTTCTACTCCCAGCCTGAATCGATTTCCTTCAATGGGGTTGTTGGTGTATGCGTAATACCATGGCCCCAGTTCGATCATTCCCAACTTCACATTTCCAGTCCCTAGGCCATATAAAAACCCCTTGATCAATTTATACTGCGTCATAGATTGCACAGAATCGGCCATCCAGTAGATACTGGCCTCTTTTTCCAACAATGGCTCGGGTCTCTTCAAAACCCATTCCTTTTCCAGAATTTCATTGCTCCCTTTCTCAAAACTTAAATCCCTTCTTGAAGACCAAACCGAGTCTGGCCACTCCTCTGAAAATTCGAAATTTGTATTGACTCGCGTCCCCCTGACATACATCCCCATACTCGATCCGGTCATGGAGAGGTCAATAAGGTCTTCTTGCTTGATGATAATCCAATGTCCATCAAGGAGCGTATACTCTTGGCTCCATCTCAACGCCCGAACGAAATTCAGGTTCGCACCCTCACTAATTTTGGCCTCTACCTTGCTCAATGCAAGAGATAAAGTATCAATCCACAATTCACCCTCAAAGGTCAGTTCCCCTCTTCTTCTTGGGACAAAAGACATGTGAAATGCAGGTCTGCCACTCATCTCTAGCGTATCAAGAATGTAGTATCTGTAGTGAAGACTCCCCCTGTCGTGTAAAGGGCTGGTGAAGGCTTTGTCAAGAAGTAGAAGTTGGTTCTCGTAGAGGTTGATGTTGATGAATTCGGAACTTACACTTGACGAACTCTCACCGTCGGAAAGCCAAGTTGCCCTCGCGGCTTCTACTCTTTGTTCTGCTCTCCGAGGCTTTTTTTGAGATCTTTTTGTCCCAATTGATTCTGACAAAAATGTGGGAAGAGCGATTCGTACATCGCTGGAATCTAGATTGTCCCAGACCCACCCGAAAGCTCCCCAGAACTTCCGCAAAGGCAATTTTTCAGGAATGTCATTAAGGTCAATTTGGAGTCTTTCATGATAGTTATAACTTACTGCAGAAATGTTTGCGGGGTCGTTGCCTGGCTTTGCATCGGCGACTCTTTGCATAAGCGGTTTTGCGGGATTTTGCTTCTTTTTGTCGGGTCTTACCTCTGCGGCATCAAGCGCGATACTCCTGGGTTCAAGCGCGACATCCATCTTTTGTTTGACTTGTTTTTGAATAGAAATACTCTGAGAGGCATACCCCATGAAAGAGACCACGATTCGATTTACTTTGTGTTCACTTGCGAGCTCATAATGACCCTTTGTATTTGTCATCGTGCCGATAGATGTGCCTGCAAAGCTCACATTTACATAAGGCAGAGCTTGTCCAGTTTCCCCATCAAAAACGCGACCTGACACCGAGGTGGTTTGACTCCAAACACCTAATTGAGCGACAACAAGAGTGAGACTCATGAAAAGATATTTCAAATCTGATGGTGTTTCTTTTTTCTTCTTTTCTCTTCTCTTCTAGCGATAACGATGCCTAATTCGTAGAGCGCAAGGACCGGCATAGAGACCATTATTTGGCTCGTAACATCTGGCGGAGTGATAATTGCAGACAACACAAGGATTCCCACAAGTGCATGTCTTCGATACTTTTTAAGACCTTTCGGTGTCACAATTCCAGCTCGAGCGAGAAAGAAGATCAATACTGGCAATTGGAAAATCAAACCTGAAGAAAACGAAATGGTCGCGACCGTCTTTACATATGACATCACGCCTATTCGATGGGCTACATCTGTTCCCGCAATTGCATCTCCGAGTTCATAATGCCCAAGGAACTGTAGTGAAAGCGGAACGATTCCCCAATACCCAAATGCCACACCCATGAAAAACAGAGCAGACGATGCTGCTGCAGCACCTCTTGCCGCCTTTTTTTCGGGCGCTTTAAGTGCGGGCTTGACAAAGGCCCACAATTGTATCGTTAAAAATGGGAACGCAAGGATTGCTCCTCCGATGAGCGAGACGATCATGTGGGCTGTGAAGTTGCCCATCATGGTTGTATTTATGAGTTCGTATGAGATGTCTTGTACGCATAGTTTGTCTCCTGCTCCGATGAGTTCAGAAAGTTTACACCACGCCCTAAAACTGAAAAAGTTCTCATTTCTCGGCCCAAAAAGAACAGTATTGAACAACCAGTCTTTTTGAATAAATAGAAATGTAGATCCTGCGATGATCGCCATTGCGGAAAAGAATAGTCTTTTCCTGACTTCTTCTAGATGATCGAGGAAGCCCATTTCTTTCTCGTTGGGTAGTTCTTGATCGAGAGGGCTCATTTCGTTTTTAACTGCGTAATCCCTTCTCTTACGAGATCGTGTAAGTGAACCATTCCAGTGTAATCCCCATTTTCATTTGTAACGATTACCTGTGATATTCCTTTATCCTCAATCATTTTGGCGGCATGTGCTGCAAGTTCGGTCCCCACAATCGCTAATGGTTTCGGCGTCATGATCTCCTCAGCTGTTGAATTGATGACATTGCCTACTAAGAGTGCTCTTCTTAAATCACCATCGGTGATGATTCCCACAATGTTTGACTCCGAACCCACAATTGCAGTCGCTCCATATCTGCCGGCTGTCATGGACAGAAGTACATCTTGTATATGCGCATCAAATCTGACTGACGGTCTTCTTTCTGGATCAATAAGATCGTGAAGCCTTACTGTAAGACGTCTTCCGAGTGTGCCTCCAGGATGAAATTTCGCAAAATCTTCAGCGCCAAACCCTTTCGCTTCCATAAGACACATCGCCAAAGCATCGCCCAAAGCCATCTGAACAGCTGTGCTTGTAGTGGGAGCAAGACCATATGGACAAGCTTCGGCATCTACCCCAGCGATCAAAACAATGTCAGATTGTTTTGCGAGTGGAGAGTCAGCAACTCCTGTGACGCCTACAATTGTATGGCCGTGTTGTTTTAACAAGGGCGTCAAAGCAGTCATTTCTGCACTTCGGCCACTTTTAGAGAGACATATCACGACATCCCCCTGTTGAATAACCCCTAAATCACCATGGACTGCATCACCAGCATGGACAAAAAGGGCGGGTGAACCCGTTGAATTGAGGGTAGCGACAATTTTTCGACCCACATCAGCGCTTTTGCCTACACCTGTTACAACGACTCTCCCAGGGGTCTTAAGAATAAGGTTAATTACATCAACAAAAGGATTGCCTAGTTGGTCTGCGAGGCGATTGATAGCTTCAGCTTCTAAACGAAGAGTTTGGGTGCCTCGATTTAGGATTGACTCCGATGAAGTGGTTGTATTTAAATTTTTATAGCCCATATATAAATTTATGGTTGCAAAATAGGTTAAACTGCTTATCTTTATAAGGAGCAAATTTAAACATCGATGAGCCTGATTGATGAATCGCCACTAAGCGCTTTACAAACATATTTTGGATTCAATGAATTCAAGGGGGAGCAAGAGATTGCAATCCAGAGGATCCTCAATGGGAGAGATACCTTTGTTATTATGCCTACAGGTGGAGGGAAGTCCATGTGTTATCAGCTACCGGCATTAATGCTAGATGGTGTTGCGATTGTCGTATCACCACTGATCGCTCTTATGAAAAATCAAGTTGATGCCTTGCGTGGGAATCACGAAGACCCCGCCATCACTCATTTTCTGAATTCATCTTTAAATAAATCTGAAGCAGAGCAAGTGAGGGCAGATGTAGTCGCGGGTAAAACAAAGTTGCTTTATGTAGCTCCAGAAACACTTACCAAAGAGAGTAATGTTGAGTTTTTAAAATCTGTAAAGATCAGTTTCGTTGCTGTAGATGAGGCACACTGTATTTCTGAATGGGGGCATGACTTTCGTCCTGAGTACAGACGTATTCGCCCCATCATCAAACAAATTGCAGATGTACCGATCATCGCGCTCACAGCAACAGCGACCCCCAAGGTTCAACAAGATATTCAGAAGAACCTTCAAATGGTCGATGCCACTTTAATCAAATCGTCCTTTAACAGAGACAACCTCTATTATGAAGTTCGACCTAAAAAAGATGCGCTCAAACAGATTGTTCAGTACAGCCTAAATAACAAAGGCAAAAGCGGCATTATTTACTGTTTGAGCAGAAAGAAAGTCGAACAAATTGCTGAAACCCTATCCGTAAATGGGATCAAGGCGCTGCCTTATCACGCAGGAAAGGATTCTAAAACGAGAAGTCGAATCCAGGATCAATTCCTCATGCAAGATGTGGATATTATCGTTGCGACGATTGCTTTCGGAATGGGCATAGATAAACCTGACGTAAGATTTGTCATCCACTATGATATCCCTAAAAGTTTAGAGAGCTACTACCAAGAAACGGGTCGTGCGGGTCGTGACGGAGGAGAAGGGCATTGTATCGCGTTCTATAGCCACAAGGATATCGAAAAGCTTGAAAAGTTTTTACAAGGCAAACCTATTGCTGAGCAAGAGATTGGCTCTCAACTCTTACAAGAGGTAATGGCATATGCTGAAACGTCTGTGTCTCGTCGAAAATTCTTACTTCACTATTTCGGTGAGGAATTTGATGAAGTAAATGGACCTGGCGCAAAAAATTGTGACAATATGAGATATCCAAAGCCTCAATACGATGGTCAGGAAGAAATCCATATGGTCATTAGTGCCGTGCTTGAGCATAAAGAGGCTCATAAAATGCATTTTATTTCCGCGATTCTTATCGGTGAGCACAACAGAGAGGTTGATGACTACGATGGTAATAAAAGCTCATTTTGGGAACGAGGGAAAGAGAAATCAGACAGATATTGGAATGGCATAATACGACAGGCAATCGTTCTTGGATTCTTGAAGAAAGAAATTGAGAAGTACGGAATTTTAAAGATTACGGATAAGGGCCGAGACTTCCTTATGAATCCCAAATCTGTGATGCTTTCTGAAGAAAGGAATTACAGAGATGTGGATACTGGAGATACAATGGTCCAAACCCGTAGAGGACAGGGAGGGGTTGCGGATGTTGCACTTAGAAAGATGCTCGTCACCCTCAGAAAGGATATCGCTGACGAAAAGGATTTGCCTCCTTACGTTATTTTTCAAGATGTATCCCTGGATGAAATGTCGATTCACTACCCAATCAAGGAAGATGAATTGTTACGAATTACCGGAGTGGGTGCAGGAAAGGCAATCAAGTTTGGTGTTCGGTTTTTAGAATTAATTTCTAAATATGTCACGGAGAATGAAATTGAGAGAGCAGAAGATTTGCTTGTGAGGACTTCGTCAAAGAAATCTTCCAACAAGGTGTCAATTATTCAACAAATTGACAGAAAGATGAATCTTGATGACATGGCCGCTCGTACGAATTTGACGCGCCAAGAAGTGTTATGTGAAATAGAACAAATCGTTGCTGCAGGAACCAAAGTGAATATCGACCACCTCATTGAAGAGTCTATGGATGAAGATTGCGTGGAGGAACTGTTTGAATTTTATAGTGAAACAGAAAACGAAGGGATTGACTCAGCATTGGTCGAATTTGAGGGTACTTACTCTGAGGATGAACTTAGATTGATGCGGGTGAAGTTTCTAAGTGACGTCGCGAATTAATCTTCGTCAAGTCGTTGCTGCAGCATAGGCCATAAGTCCAGCGCCAAGTTTTAAAGCGTCTTCATCTACATCGAAATGAGGTGTATGAAGCCCACTATGTCCCAAATCAGAAATGGGGCTAGAGGTTCCAATTCTATAGAAACAACCAGGGATTTCTCTCGCGTAAAAACTGAAATCCTCCGCTGTCATTCGCACAGGAAGATCGTGTACTTTTTCCTTCCCCAAGAATGCAATGGCACTTGATTTCATCCTTGCAGTTAAATCTGGATCGTTGTAAACACTAGGGTATCCTACAGGTATTCTAAGGTCAGATGTAGCACCTCTTTTGCGGCAGATCTCTTCCACAATGGATTTTATTTCCTGGTGAACTTCGTATCTCCAAGTTTCGTTAAGTGATCTGAATGTTCCTTTAAGTTGTACTTCGTTGGGAATGACATTTGTCGCACCCAATCCTTCAATAAATCCAAATGCAAGCACAGTCTTGATGCTGGGGTCTGGCCGTTCATTAATGAACTTTTCCAGCGCCAGAATTATTTCGGATGCCACAATGAGTGGATTTGACTGATTCTCGGGGAGAGCTGCATGGCCTCCCTTTCCGACAATGGTAAGGTGAATTTCATCTGCGGATGCCATATACGTTCCTGGACGCATCCCTACATGTCCGGCAGGGAGTTCAGGGAACACATGAGATCCAAGGATGTGAGATGGAACGGGGTTTTTAAGGACTCCTTCTGCCACCATGAGAGAGGCTCCGCCGGGAAGCCGTTCTTCTCCAGGTTGGAAGATCAATCGTACAGTTCCCTTCCATTGATCTTTGTTTTTGGAGAGTATGTGAGCAGCACCTAGAAGAGAAGTTGTATGAACGTCGTGTCCGCATGCATGCATCACTCCAGGATTGCAAGAAGCATATGGAACGTCGTTTAGTTCTTGAATAGGTAAAGCATCTAGATCTGCACGCAGCGCCATAAACCGTGATGTGGGGTCATTGCTTTCAATTGTGGCAACGATTCCAGTATTTGCGACACCCGATTTGTGGGTGACCCCCATTTTATCTAATTCTCCAGAAACATATTTCATCGTTTCATACTCCTCATATGAAAGTTCAGGATGAGAATGAAGATGCCTTCTCCAAATAGAAAGTTGAGGAGCCAGGGTTTCAGCAGCGGATTTAAAAAGATCAGCCAAACGTGTATTTTTAAGTTCCATTTTCTGGGAAAATATCACGAAAAGCTTTCACAGCCATGCCTATCGAAGCGTAAAAAAGAATTGCGGAAAAAACCAATCGGACCATAGATGTAGGAAGCCTTAACGACCACTTACTGCCCAGCCATGCACCCAAAATAAATGTCACAGCAATGATCGCTGAATACGTCCATTCAACGTGTTCCTCACTGTGGTATTTCATTGCCGCAAGTATTCCGATAGGGGGTAGCATCAGGGCAAGTGAGGTGCCTTGCGCAGTGTGTTGGTCTAAATCCAAAAAATAGATCAAGGCAGGCACAATAATTAACCCGCCGCCTATCCCGACAAATCCGCTGGCAATGCCAGCTAAAACTCCGATTGCAAGTAGAATAAATAAAGTGGAGAGTTCCATGGATTGCTAATTTATTAAATACTCATTTAGAAATCAAAGTTTAAACTCAAAGTGAATCGTTTGGGCATCATCATGCCATTGTCAACTCCCCATCCCCAATCGGCGCTGACCCAGTATCCCAGTACACGTGACCTTACTCCAAACCCGAAGTCATATACAATCGGTTCCCTATTGTTATCTATCGTTACCGTAATCGGGTTGTTTTCAAATGTGGTCGTATTAAATGTATTGTCATCGGAATATGGATGCGCGCCGACCCAAGCAGAACCGATGTCCGAGAATAAGATCACTTGAAGATGTCTCAGCAAGTCCGATTTTGCGGGTTCAGAAAAAACAGTGCTCCAAATAGGGATGCGTATTTCTGCATTGATGATCGCAGCGTTCGTCCCGTTTCGTGCGTTGCTTGCAAATCCTCTGAGAGGCGTAATGTTCGTTTGGTATGTATACGCTTGGTTATGGTCAATTGGGGATGCGTAATTGTTGTTGGCGGTCAGGAGCCTGTTGTCTGTCCCACCTAAGAGGTGAAGTAATTTCTTTTCTCCGATCGACCAATTGCCTGCGGCCCTGATTGCAAGGATTGCGTTTGCATATATTTTAAAATATCTCCGCACATCAAATCCGACGGTTCCGAAGCTGCTATCGAATCCATCTAGGTAGTATTCAGCCCACACTTTTGCTCTTAAGCCTTCTCGAATATTAAGCGTAGGTATTCTGGTGTCATCGTGAACCCATGCTACAGATAGACCTACTTGTTCTGTCCACCGATTTGGGGTTGTTAAACTGAACATTTCAGTTCCTTGCGTCACAGCTCTATCTAGGCGAAGTCCGATTCCAGCCCTCAAGCTTCTCACCTCATCTAATGGATATGAAAAACGATATCTGGCGAAATGTGATTGACTTTCAACAAGATTAAAACTATTCGGTGCCAATGAAGTTGTTCCTTGTCGTTGAATGGAGAACATTTTATCGACTCTGCCCTCTAAGTTGTAGTAGGCCACGCCTAACATGCTGTTGTTTAAATTTGTAGAGATGTTGTAACCACCTATAATATGCTTGTCTTCAAACAAATCACAAATTCGGATTTCTGAGGCATTCCCTAGAAGGGAAGAAACTGACCCGTCGTATGTTCTGTAGAACTGAGAGCGAAAGGCATTGCTCACTTGGCTTTGCAGTTTCTGCAAAGCGTAATTTAATCTGTAGTTTTTTGGTAACAGCCTTGTAGTTGATGTCACAATCGTCTTCACTGTATTTTGATCAAGAATTTCTTTTTTCGTTTTTGCGATGCGTTTCTCGAATTCAAATTGATACTCTCTGATGTCTGCTTGGGTCTCTTCATACGTGATTGACCAATCAGGAGACACGAAATCCTGCAACCCATTTCCGTCTTCTTCACTTCTTATAGATTGGAATTTTTCTGAGGATCTTTGCTCAGTTTTCGGCATCTTCCCGAGTTTGGTTCTATATGAGTGTTGAAGGATTTCAGTCAAACCATAACAAATCCCATTTGCAGTATCGCAATGCATGCTTAAAATGGGGACGTCCAGTTCATTCAGGACTCGGGTGTCGAAAAAATATCTGTACTTGATGATGGTGTCTATGCTCAGAATGGTGCTGTCGGCCCATCCCCAATTGTAATCTTGAC
>JAQCID010000013.1 GCA_027618855.1 Bacteroidota bacterium
AAAACACCATCTCCGGTCCGGCCACCTCTGAGGAGGCTATGGATTTAGAGAATCGACATGGAGCACATAACTACCACCCTTTACCAGTGGTGTTAGACAGAGGGGAAGGCGTATATGTTTGGGACATCGAAGGCAAAATGTATTTCGATTTTCTGAGCGCATACAGTGCTGTGAACCAAGGGCATTGCCACCCGAGTATCGTAAGTGCGATGCAAGAACAAACTGGAAAGCTCACCCTCACTTCACGTGCCTTTTACTCCTCAAATCTGGGCAAATACGAACAGTTCATCACTGAGTACTTCGGCTATGACAAAGTTCTCCCCATGAACACAGGTGCAGAAGCCGTTGAAACAGCGATAAAAATTGCGCGCAAGTGGGCGTATGACGTAAAGAAAGTCCCCGCAAATGCAGCGAAAATCATTACATGCACTGAAAATTTCCATGGCCGCACAACCACCATCGTTTCATTCTCTACGGATGACGATGCTACAGGTGGATTTGGACCCTATACTCCAGGGTTTGAAGTCATCCCCTACAACGACTTAGATGCTTTGAGAGAAGCTGTTGCTGATTCGAATGTCGCTGGATTCCTTGTCGAACCTATTCAAGGAGAAGCAGGTGTAAATGTCCCGCACGACGATTATATTCGTGAGGCTCACGCCATTTGTAAGGAGGCAAATGTTCTCTTGATGGCGGACGAAGTCCAAACAGGAATTGCGCGCACCGGCGCCCTCCTCGCAACGTGTGGAAATTGTACGTGCTCTGGATCGTGTGAACGTCAACCCACATTTGTTAAAGCCGACCTTCTCATCCTTGGAAAGGCCCTCAGCGGAGGTGCTTACCCTGTATCTGCGGTTCTTGC
Source organism: Bacteroidota bacterium (assembly GCA_027618855.1). GTDB lineage: Bacteria > Bacteroidota > Bacteroidia > Flavobacteriales_D > Sanyastnellaceae > UBA974. The sequence goes on from JAQCID010000013.1 coordinate 863, forward strand.
AGATGACGCAGTCATGTCGGTGATTCACCCAGGACAGCACGGTTCTACGTTTGGTGGCAATCCAGTTGCGGCGGAAGTTGCCATTGCTGCTCTATCTGTCGTTCGCGATGAAGATCTTGCATTGAATGCACGGACACTTGGACATCAATTCCGCACAGGGATTGAAGAAATAGCTAAGGAATGTGACTTAATTAAACTCGTACGAGGACGTGGTTTACTCAATGCCGTAATCATCAATGACTCACCTGAATCATCAACAGCTTGGGACCTATGCGTCTCAATGAAAGACAACGGCCTGCTTGCAAAACCCACTCATGGGAATATCATCCGCTTTGCGCCTCCGTTAGTCATTACTGAAGCGCAGCTCGAAGAATGCCTTGCAATTATCCGCAAGACGTTTGTGGAGCACGGAAAGTGATCAGTCAATAAACCCCTGCTCGCGCATCCAGTCGTCGTTGTAGATTTTCGCAACGTAACGGGAGCCGTGGTCGTGGAAGAGAACAACGGGAAGGTCGCCCGACTTGAGCTCAGACTTGAGTTGACGAAGACCTTGAATGGCCGAACCACATGAGTATCCGAGAAACAAACCTTCTTTGAGGGCAAGTTCTCGCGCAGCGAGGGCAGCATCCTTGTCGGTCACCTTCTCGAACTTATCAATGAGGTCAAACTTGACGTTTGCAGGCAGGATATCTTCACCGATGCCTTCAGTGAGATAGCTGTAAATTTCGTTTTCATCAAACTCACCTGTCTCGAGGTATTTTTTGAAGACCGAACCATAAGAATCGACACCCCAGATCTGAATGTCTGGATTCTGTTCTTTCAGATATTTCGCCACACCTGAGATGGTCCCTCCTGTTCCGACGCCGACAATGAAATGAGTGATTCGCCCCTCGGTTTGGGACCATATTTCAGGACCAGTAGAAAGATAATGCGCTTTCCCGTTGCTGAGGTTGTCGTATTGATTGCACCAGAAACTGTTTTCGATTTCTGAATTCAATTTCCTCGCAACACTGTAGTAACTGTCTGGGTGGTCGGGTGCGACTGCAGTAGGACAAACATGAACCGTAGAGCCCATCGCCCTTAGCATATCCACCTTCTCCTTGCTCTGCTTGCAGTTTGTTGTACAAATAATCTTGTAGCCTTTCACGATTGCAGCAATAGCGAGCCCCATCCCCGTGTTGCCCGACGTGCACTCGATGATGGTTCCACCGGGCTTTAAGTCGCCCGAAGCCTCCGCGTCTTCAATCATTTGAAGGGCCATCCTGTCTTTCACACTGTGACCCGGGTTGAAGTATTCAACCTTTGCATACACCTCGCAAGGAAAATCTTCAACGATCTTATTCAGTTTGATCAGAGGCGTATTCCCAATTGCACCCAGGATGTTGTCGTGTACGTTTTTTCCTTTATTCATTCTGCAAAAGTAAGTCCTCATGGGGGCATTTATGCGCATCTCTAATACTACCTTTATTCCCGATGAGCACAACAGGTAAAATCACAAGGCGAATTGCAAATAGAATGAGCAGTGCGAATAGCTCTGCATCCTCTTGGGCCAAACCCGTTGTTCGAATCGCTACTGCAGGAATTGCTTTGGGGCTGGGTCTGATCATCATTTCTACAGCAATCGTTCAAGGATTTCAGAGTGAGATTCGAGATCTCGTCATCGGATTTGGGTCTCATATACAAATCGTCCACATCGATCCTGACCATGACGGAATCGTACTAAATACCGATTTGCTCCGCGAAATAAATGAACTGCAAAGTGTGAAATCGATCGCCCCATTGTATTTAAACGCAGGTTTACTCGAAACGAATAAATCGTTGAAAGGGGTGTCCGTAAAAGGGATTGACCTAGAGGATCCACACGGCTTTAACAGCAATTCTGACATGATTTCGGAGGCTCTTATTTACGGCAAACTGCCCACTGAGAAATCCGACGTCCTTATATCGTCTCCCCTCGCGAAGACCTTGGAACTTGACACAAATGACCGCATCAGTCTTTATTTGGTCATCAAAAATGAAGATGTTAAACCCCGGGTAGTTCGGGTTTGCGGCATCTATGAAACTGGACTTCTGGAGTACGATGAACGGTTCATATTCGTTCAAAGCACCCTTCTTCAAGAAGTGTCAAATCGCGGAGTTCAAGCTGTGATATATCTAACCGAAACATCAGACGGACTGGATATTCGAGGTGCTTCGTTTGGAAAAACCCATGAAGGTGAAGATCCAACGGGAAGATGGGAGCCTGAAATAGAACTCCAAAACCCTGATACCTCAATAGATTACGCATGGATTGTGGAAGGGGATGAAATCCAAGACACTGCCCACTTATACCATTCAGATGGCACATGGAATGCGCAAGCTGGAGATGGATCGTGGACACTGTTTGCAGATGGATATGAAGTTTACATCGACAACTTTGCAGATCTGGAAACCATCAATGAAGAAATTCTGTACACCATACCGCACACATTCACCACAAATAAAATAACAGAACAAAGCAGAGAGATTTTCAGCTGGCTAGGGATGCTTGATTTAAATGTGGTTGTGATCATCGGTCTGATGGTGCTCATCAGCATTATCAACATGGTCAGTGCGCTTCTTATCGTTATTCTAGAAAGGAGATCTCAAGTAGGACTCCTAAAGGCCTTGGGAATGAGAGACTCGAGTGTTATCAGACTGTTTGTGCAGTATGCAACGAAAATCATCGGGGGTGGGTTTCTGATTGGAAACATCATCGGAATCACGGTCTGCCTCATCCAAAAGCAAACAGGATTAATCAGCCTAGATCCAAATGCCTATTACGTCTCGGAAATCCCCATACTCTTTGACTTCTCTAGATTGTTGTTCATCGAAGGAGTCGCATTTTCTGCGTGCGTCGTCTCTATGATCTTACCGGCATGGTACAGCACAAGAATACAACCCTCAACAGCGTTAAGAATTAAGTGATGATTTCAATGAATTGTTTTTCCAATCTGAATGTGTACCTCGCATGCATTCTGTCGCTTTCTTTGTTCTCAAATTGTTCTGGCCAAACCACGCGCACCACTGCGCCGCACAGAATTTCATTGGGGAATGAGCAGATTGATGAAATCGTTGAAATCGCAACTGACAAGCGTGTCGCAATCGTTGGAAATCATACCTCAGTCCTTTTTTCTGACACCCCGAACCCAAACATACATTTGGTCGATACATTGTTATTGAGAGAGGTCGATATCGTCAAGGTTTTTGCACCCGAACATGGATTCCGGGGAGACCATGCGAATGGCGACCACATCTACGACGACATTGATCCAAAAACGAATCTCCCCATTCTCTCTTTGCACGGAAAATCTCGCAAACCATCCAAAGAATCACTGTCAGAAGTTGACTTAATCATCTTCGACATTCAAGATGTGGGCGCTCGTTTTTACACATACTTGAGCACTTTGCTGCTCGTCATGGAAGCCGCAGCAGAAAGCGATGTTGAGGTTTTGGTCCTTGACAGGCCAAACCCACATGGACATCATGTCGACGGACCCATGCTCGACCCAGCCTTCAAGTCATTTGTAGGGTGGGCACCCGTTCCGGTCATTCACGGAATGACTTTCGGAGAGCTCGCAAAAATGGCTGTAGGCGAAGGATGGCTTGAAGGTGACCTAACACTTAGACTCACCGTCCTCAAGTGCGAGGGATATGCACACTCCGATCGGTACATGTTGTCCATTGCGCCCTCACCGAATCTACCCACTCACATCTCTGTTGAGCTCTACCCCTCACTTTGTTTTCTTGAGCCCACAAATGTCAGTATTGGGCGAGGAACCCCCACCCCTTTTGAAATCGCAGGTATCCCCAGAGGAATGACACCAAATATCCCTGTCGGAAAAGACGCGTTGAGTTTCACGCCTGTTTCTACTCCTGGCGTGTCTCCATACCCCAAACACGAAGACGTTGTTTGTGTCGGAGAAAACTTTCAATCAAGAGGTGAGAAATGGTGGATGGAGGGTCCAAGTTGGGACCTCAGTATTCTAGAAACGTATGCAGATTCATTTCGCAATGATGAAAATATAATCTCTGGCTTCTTCACTTCAAAGAGCGTCTTCGACAAATTGGCTGGAACAGATCAACTTCGTTTGTGCTTAGAAAAAGGAGAAGGGCTGGAGGCGTTAAAAGCGGTTTGGCACAAAGATTTGATTGAATTCAGAAAGAGCAGACAACCCTATTTACTGTATCCCATTCAGAGAAACTAAAAATAAATTCGTCCGTTTGTAAACCCTATCTTCGCAACAATGAAAGCAACCTCATATACCCTCATCGCCTTTTTTGCATCCACGATTTTAATCACCGGATGTACGAAACATGAACCATTTGTAAATACTGAGTTCAACTGCGAATGTGGTGACCTCTCACTCGGCAACAGAGAATTGTCTGTACGTTTGGCAGAAGGGTTTGTCCCAAGTGACGACGCGCCTAACCTTTACCGTTATCACATCGTCGCCGATTTAAGAACAGAAAACGAAGTGGCCAATCACAATCCAAATCACGATCTTGTCTTGACGGTGGATCTCACGACTGATGGTGCATCAACGACCGCAAACGCTGTTGACGTATTGGTTGCGAATGAGATTGAAGTTCCCGGCTTAGATGTAAACTGGGACATCTCGAGTGGCATTGTCAACGTTTTAATCACGGACAACTCACACGTACTCACATTTACAAACGTTCAAGCGGGATCAAGCGGGAATGGCGGAACCATTGACGCCGAATTCACAATCATTCCGCAGTAGAATTACTTTGCGTTTTCTTCTTTGATCATGTTCAGCGCAGATCCTGCACGGTACCAACTTATCTGTTGCTCGTTATAGGTGTGCTTCGTCATCACAACATCCACAGAACCATCTGCGTGAACCACCTCTATTGTCAAGGGTTTACCTGGAGCGAACGCTTCTAAATCTACGAAGTTGAACGTGTCATCTTCTTGAATGAGATTGTAATCGTTTTCGTTCATAAACGTCAATCCCAACATTCCCTGTTTCTTAAGGTTTGTTTCGTGGATACGTGCAAATGAATTCACAATGACTGCGTGAACACCAAGATGACGAGGCTGCATCGCTGCGTGCTCACGAGAGCTCCCTTCGCCATAATTCGAATCACCAATCACTACAGACGCAACGCCAGCAGCTTTATAGGCTCTCGCTACAGCAGGCACTTCACCAAAAGTTCCATCAAGTTGGTTTTTAACTTTATTCGTTGCCCCACCGAACGAATTTAATGCGCCCGTTAACGTATTGTTAGAGATGTTGTCCAAATGTCCTCTGAAACGAAGCCAAGGACCCGCCATAGAAATATGATCTGTAGTACACTTTCCTTCAGCTTTAATCAGGAGTTTGGCACCCAGTAAATTCCCACCATCCCAGGCAGAAAACGGTGTCAACAACTGAAGCCTCTCAGATTCCTCAGCCACATTTACAACGATACCCGACCCATCTTCTGCAGGCTCTAAATACCCCGCATCCTCCACATCAAATCCTTTAGATGGGAGCTCTTCTCCTACTGGCTCTTCAAGCATCACCCGCTTGCCACTCTTTGTGTAAAGTGGATCAGTCAGAGGATTAAAGGTCAAATCGCCCGCGATTGCAATCGCTGTCACGAGCTCTGGAGAGCCCACAAATGCGTGAGTATTGGGGTTGCCATCCGCTCGTTTTGAGAAATTCCTATTGAAGGAATGAACGATCGAGTTCTTTTCTTTCTTGTCAGCTCCTGCACGATCCCATTGCCCGATACAAGGTCCACATGCATTCGCAAATACATTTGCACCTAATTCTATAAATGTTCCAATGAAACCATCTCGTTCAATGGTGTAACGAACGAGTTCTGACCCTGGAGTAATTGTGAGCTGACCTTTCGATTCTATCCCCAAATCATTTGCTTGACGCGCGATAGAGGCCGCACGGCTAATGTCCTCATAACTTGAATTTGTACACGAACCGATGAGTGCGTATTCAATTGAAGTCGGCCAACCATTCTTCGCGGCAGCTTCTTTCATCTTGCTCACTGGCGTAGCTAAGTCAGGAGTAAATGGCCCGTTTAGGTGAGGCTCCATAGAACCAAGGTCCAACTCTATAACCTGATCGAAATATTTCTTTGGATCGGCGTAAACTTCTGGATCACCTGTCAAATGTGACGCGATTCCATCAGCAGCAGAAGCTACATCCTCTCGACCCGTAGCGCGTAAATAACGCCCCATGCTGTCATCATAACCAAACAGAGAAGTGGTCGCTCCTATTTCAGCTCCCATGTTGCATATTGTTCCTTTACCTGTGCATGAAAGCCCGATCGCTCCATCTCCAAAATATTCAACAATCGCACCTGTACCTCCTTTTGTCGTTAAAATTCCCGCAACTTTCAGGATCACGTCTTTTGCACTCAACCATCCACTTAGCTTGCCTGTTAGCTTCACCCCTATTAATTTAGGGAACTTAAGTTCCCATGGCAATCCTGCCATGACATCAACCGCATCCGCTCCACCCACTCCGATAGCCACCATCCCAAGTCCTGTATGAGAATCTGTTCCTATCATCATTCCTCCAGGAAAAGCATAGTTTTCAAGGACAACTTGATGAATGATCCCCGCGCCAGGTTTCCAGAAACCGATGCCATATTTGTCTGAAACAGACTCTAAAAAATTATATACTTCGTTGTTTTGGTTAATCGCATTTTGCAAATCCGTTGTCGCTTCAATTTTCGCTTGGATCAAATGATCACAATGAACTGTAGAAGGGACACCCACTTTCATTTTGCCCGCTTGCATAAACTGAAGCAAGGCCATCTGTGCCGTTGCATCTTGCATCGCAACCCGGTCAGGCGCAAAATCGACATAATCAATACCTCGTTGATACACTTGTGTTGGACTGCCGTCCCACAAATGAGCATTCAGAATTTTCTCCGCCAAAGTCAATGGTCTTTCCATCAATTTTCTCGCCGCTTTTATACGCTCCGGGAATCCAGCGTACACTTTCTTAATCATTTCTATATCAAAAGTCATGTTACTTTGATTTTTGTTTCATGGGCCAAAGATAGGGTAGTACCTTCGGGGCATGAGGATGTCAAAGTCTGTTTTAATTGAACAAATCAAAGTTGCGGTCAGATCGATCCAGGGACAGGCGCTTCGAACCACTTTAACAGTTGCCATTATCAGCATTGGGATCATGGCACTAATAGCGATGGTCACTGCGACTGAGTCCCTCAAAGAAAACATCCGCACAGAGTTCTCATCCCTCGGAACAAATACGTTCACAATCAAGCCCAAACGCCAGGGCGGATTTTTCAATGGACGCAGATCGACCCCTACATCCATTATAGATTACCGAGAAACCCGACGGTTTGTCAAATCCGTAGGGTCTGAACTTACAGTCACATCATCCATTTATGTGACCTCAAGCGCGATCGTAGGGAGAGGTACAAAACGAACAGACCCGAACATTCCTATTCTTGGTGTAGATGGACACTATTTAAATGTTGCAAGTATCCCCCTTTCAAAAGGAAGGGGGTTTACAATCGCTGAAGGAGAGGAAGGGATTCCTTTGATCATCATCGGATCAAATATCGAAGAAAAACTTTACGAACCTTGGGAGACCGTTGTGGGAACAAACCTCATATTGTCTGGCTCACGCTATTTAGTGATCGGCGTTCTTGAGTCTCGGGGAGCGAGCTTCGGGATGTCTCAAGACAATCAATGCTTAATCCCCATACCATCTGTCAGACGTCAATTTTCAGACAACAATAAAAATTACACAATTACGTGTTCTGTCGAAGACACTGAACAAATATCTCAGGGCACCGAGTTGGCCACAGGAGCCTTTAGAATGGTCAGAGGCGACGCCCCTGGGAGCCCCAATTCATTTGAAATCAGCAAAAGCAATTCCATGGTGGAAACGTTACTGGAAGCCACTCAAGGAATTACGCTCGCAGCAAGTGTAATAGGAATCATCACACTCTTCGGTGCAGGAATAGGACTGATGAACATCATGCTCGTTTCTGTATCAGAGCGCACACGAGAAATAGGTACCCGCAAGTCCTTAGGGGCAAGCATCAAAGCGATTCGAACTCAATTCTTAATAGAGGTCATCGTCATAGGACAATTAGGTGGTGCAGTGGGGATCGCACTTGGCCTGGGGCTTGGAAATCTCATTGCATCCTATTTCGAAACACCCTTCGTTATACCCTGGGGATGGATTGCTGTGGGAATGACACTGTGCATGATTACGAGCTTAGCGAGTGGATACTATCCTGCAAGAAAAGCATCCCTGCTCAACCCTATCGTTGCACTCGGAAGAGCATAAGTCACAAAACTGTGTGTTATTAACACTTCGTAGGAGTATTTCATGACAAAGATTAGTAAAACTAAATGAATGAAGGACTAATTTTGCGCCTATGAATATTCCAATAGTTCGATTTACGAATGACAAATCAGGGTTTTCAAAGACACTACGTTCTCGCGTAGATGCGTACTTTGCAGAAAACAAACTCAACAAATCCGGCGGGGGGGCGATGGTGCTTAAGTCTCTTTTAATGCTCTCTCTTTATTTCATCCCATGGGCCCTTTTCACGTTCGGGGTGGAGCTTGGTTTTGGATCGCAGAAGTAGCCATGGGGTTTGGATTGGCCGGAATAGGCTTAAACATTATGCACGACGGAAACCACAGTGCGTATAGCACGAAACCATGGATGAATAAACTCATGGGCAAAACCATTGATCTGGTAGGTGGGAATTCTGACATGTGGTGCATACAACACAACGTATTACATCATTCATTCACAAATATCAATGGATTAGATGAAGACATTGACCCGGCATCGGTCCTTCGATTCAACCCAAACAAGCCACTTTATAAGATACATCGATTCCAATATATTTATGCTTGGTTTTTCTATTGTCTCATGACCGTTTCTTGGATGATTTCAAAAGATTGGCAAGCACTAGCGAGATACAAGAAGAAAGACCTCATCAAGACGACGGGGAAATCTACTGGCAGACTTGCAATCTACATGGTGTTTACGAAGATTTTCTATTATTTCTACATCATCGCGCTCCCTATCATGCTCACGGACATCGCTTGGTGGACTGTGATACTGGGATGGTTGGTGATGCACTTCGTAGGTGGATTCCTGATGGCGATTATATTCCAACCGGCTCATGTACTCGAACATCATGTTTTTCACGATGGAGAAGAGAGCACGACCTTAGGAACGGACAGACTTCTTCATCAACTGCAAACTTCTTCCAACTTTGGAGTGAAGTCGCGCATGCTAACTTGGCTGTGTGGAGGATTGAATTACCAAATAGAACATCACCTGTTCCCAAATATGTGTCACCTACATTATCGGAAGATCGCGCCTATCGTTAAAAGGACTGCAAAGGAATTCGGACTCCCATATAGAGCGGATGTTTCTTTCGGACAAGCGCTGAAGCTCCATACAGCCATGCTGAAAAGCTTAGGAAGACCCGCTCCGATAGCATAGTTTTTTTTTTGGCGGAAGTTTTTGTACTTTTGCACCGCGTTAGAAAACGCATGCGTGTTTCACCCGTTGTCGGCACGCGCCATATTCAGACTCGGTACGTTATTCGCAAACGTTTTCTTGCGACCATATATTTTTATCTATGTCTTTCAAAGATTTAGGCCTGAGTGATTCGATCATCGATGCCATTCAGCAACTCGGCTATGATACGCCAACACCTATTCAAGAACAAGCAATTCCAAGCGTAATTGAAGGTCGCGACCTTCTGGGAAGTGCACAAACAGGAACTGGAAAAACGGCCGCGTTTACGCTACCGATAATTCACATTCTTGGGGAGAGACCCTCAAAGTCTCAAGGGAAATCAAAGCCCATTAGAGCATTAATCATCACTCCTACCCGTGAACTCGCTTCTCAAATAGACGACAACGTAAGAAATTATTGCAAAAACTCGAACCTTCGTTCTACTGTAGTATTTGGGGGAATGCCTCAAAGAAGACAGGTTGATGCGATTCGCAGAGGTGTCGATATTTTAATTGCGACACCTGGAAGATTGCTCGATTTGTGTAATCAAGGGCATATTCGCCTTGGGGACGTAGAGATCCTCGTTCTAGATGAAGCGGACACCATGCTAGACATGGGATTCATCCACGACATTAAGAAGATTATTAAGCTATGTCCATCAGACAGACAAACGCTCTTCTTTTCGGCTACAATGCCTGACAATATCCAGAGTCTCTCTTCTTCAATTTTGAATGACCCAATACGCATTCAAATTGCTGCTGTCAGCTCTGCAGCGGAGACTGTAGAACAAAAAGTCTTTTACGTCCGCCAATCTGATAAAAAAGATTTGCTCGTCCACCTTCTAGAGAATGACGAAATTGCAAACGCTTTGGTCTTCACAAGGACAAAATACGGCGCTGATAAAGTTGTAAGACATCTTCAAAACAACAACATTCCGTCTGAAGCCATTCATGGAAACAAATCTCAACCTGCCAGAGAAAAAGCACTTAGTAGATTTAAGAAGGGTCGCGTAAGAGTATTGGTCGCTACAGATATTGCCTCTAGGGGTATTGACGTTGATGATCTTAGCCACGTAGTGAATTTCGAATTGCCCAATTTGAGTGAGAGTTACGTTCACCGTATCGGTAGAACCGGTCGTGCAGGTCGTGAAGGAACTGCTATTTCATTCTGTAATGAGGGTGAAGAGCGTAATTTCCTAAGAGGAATTCAAAAACTCTTAGACCGTGAAATCGAACTCGTCACAGACCAGCCTTACAACATGCCTATGGACCCTGTAGGCATGGTCATGCCTAGAGGAGGTGGTGGTGGTAAGAAAAGCAGTCGCAACCGTGGAAGCGGAAGCGGAGGCGGAGGTGGTCGTGGATATGGTGGTGGTGGTGGATCGAGATCTTCGAGCCGATCTTCTTACGGCTCTTCAGACAACAGAGAAAGATCTCCTAGAAGTTTTGAAAGAGACAACCAAGGGGGAGGTGATAGAAGGGCAAGTGTGTCGAACAACGGATCTTCGTCTAATGGTTACGGAAAGCCATCTGAGAATGATTCTAGACGCGATGGTCGCAATGATGGATATAAAGGATCTTCATTCGGACCTCCAAGAAATAGAGACGGTGGAAACAATCGCAATGGAAATAGCGACAACAGAAGTAGCAGCGACAGAGGCAGCAGCGACAACAGAAGTAGCGGCGGATACAACAGAGGTAGCAGCGACAACAGAGGTAGCAGCGACAACAGAG
>JAQCID010000014.1 GCA_027618855.1 Bacteroidota bacterium
AGAGGATCTACTCGAGGCTTCATCAAAACGTGACACGCACTGAATTGTTCTCCTCTTTTGTCTGTAACCCTGACAAAATGGTACCCGAAATCAGATTCGAATACGGGCGAGTACCCATTCAGGGGTGTATCAAAAACGGCAGCTTCGAATTCTGGAATGAAGACGCCGCGCGCGATGTTTTCATAACATCCCCCTTTGTATTTAGATCCGGGATCTTCCGAATAGCGAGTGGCAGCCAATGTCATGGAAAGTTGTCCTGTAGCGACCAGGTTTCTGATTGAATCCAGCGTTGTGCGGACTGCTTGTTTTTGTCTGTCGGAAATCACCGGTTGTAGAACGATCTCACTGTAGCTTAATTCTTCGGGAATAAGTGGCAGAGAATCTACGGGTGTCTCCTCGAAATATTCTAGAACTTCAGCGGGTGTAGCGCGTACCTCTTGGCTGATCGTTTGCTGCATCCTTTGCGCGAGCAATTGATCTAATATAGGCTCCGTAAAATCGGCTTTCCACTGAGCGACAGACTTCCCATACTCCGCTTCAAAAGATTCTACCGATCCCAGCATTTTAATGTAATAAGCGAGACGTCGTTCGATTTCGTCCATCACTTCTCCGTCACTGACTTCTAAACTGTCCAGTCGTGCATTGTGTAAGAGCAGTTTCTCAAAAAGCAGTTCTTCTAAGAAGCCACATTTGTTGCTTTCATCCACTTCTCCGCCTTCTATTCGTGCTTGAAGTGCCCTGTCTTCAATCGCGCTGTTAAGAATGATTTCATCACCGACTACTGCGACGATTCCATCAAGAAGTTGAAATTCAGAATTCCCAGGCTGTGCGAACAGCGATAGAGAGAATAGAAACGAAAATGTAAATATAGAAATGCCTTGCATGTGGCGAAGTTAGTTCGGTGGGTTTAAGTGGGGATGCTATCTCGTATTATTTCTCCTTGAGCCCAAGCTTCTTTCACAAGGTCGTCTCGTAAATCCTCCAGTAAAGTACGCCTTCTCTCCTGAAGAATCAGATCTACAATCCGCTCTCTAGCTATCCCTATGGGGGAGGGGAGGTCTTTAAATTGATGTTCGAGGATTCTTAAAAGATACCTTTTGTTGTCATCTGTAAATTCAATCACTTTTCTTTGACGTAATTGATCTTCGACGCGATATATCTGCATCGGGATTTGGTCTAACAAGTCACTTAAAAACCACCAGTAATCAAAATCTAAGGCAAAATGAGCGCCATGTTCGATGCACCACTGTTCTAATTTGGGGATGGACAATGAATCGGATGCCTCAAGCCATGTTCTGACAGAATCTAACTGGGTTTCCTCCCCAGGTAGTTGTATGTAAAGTGCGCGCACCACGTGTTCTTGAAGTAGAAAAAGTTCAGCGTGATCGTTGTGAAAAGTTTCTATTTCGTTTTCCTCAACCTTCCCATCTAACCGAGATGCGACGTAACGACTTTCAAAATGACTTACGAGCAACGCATTTCTATATGCAGTCACATCGGCCTCAAAATCGTGATTGAATTCGGAAATATTTTTTTCGACCTCTGCCAACAGAACGTGTTCTCTGATCCATCCTTCAATGATGCGCTCTGCCATAAGCGTGCTGTCTTCGATAGACATAGCATCTGGGATTCTTGTGGACAGCCTGTCTATAGATAGCGTCTCACCGAATGCTGATATGACGATTCTTTCATGTGATGTTTTCCTTTCAAAAACCTCACATGACATCATATTTAAGCACACGATAGCTAAAGTAAAAACCAGAGCCTTACTTGACGTATCCATGTACCATCAGTCGATTATGCTGTAAAGCACAGCGGTGTTTATTTCGACTTGATATTTACGTCGCAATGCCATGATCCACTCTTTTTCAAGATGATCTTGATAGCTCGCAATCACTTGACCTCTTGCTTCATCCAGAGTTTTAGGAGTGGGTGGAACGAGTTCTCTCACATCAATCAGGACAATGCCCTCTACACCCACTTCGAAAGTCATGAGTCTTGGAGCCTTGCTGTCTAAGTCAAAAGTCCCATTTGTGAGTGCATAGAAAACGGTGTCGCCCCACGTATTTACTCCTTCTGGGTAAAGTGCGGATTCAATTCGAATTGCAAGCGGCCTCTCTCCAATGAGTTCTCTGCGCATCGCCTCAATATCGTCCCCTTTCTTCACGCCTTTCTTGACCTTTTTTGCAAGCTTCGCGTCTTCACAAGTATACACAGCAATGTCTAACCGTTCTGGCCACATGAACAGCTCTGTGTTGTTTGCATGGTACTCTTCCAGACCAGATGTGTCGCGAACTGCTCTAGACCAAACCTTGTTGTCGGTCAACTCAAACAGAAGAATTCCATCGTGGTACTCCTCAATGAGCAGTCTGAAATCATCGTGTTTCTCTTCGAGTCTTTCATCTTCATATGCGAGGAGTTTTTCTTCGACCATTTGTTGTATTAATGATTTTAAGATCATTTCTGCTGGACGATTTAACCCTCTGTTCTTTTGGCCGTTTGCGTAATTGATGAAATCTCTCACGGTCGTGTTATTACCGTCTATAGAAAACAATGTTCTCCCAAGTTCAGATTTATTGACATGTTCTATGGGATGTCCTTTGTGGAAAACGCTATCTGTTTTACCCACTGAGACGACTAAGTTGGATACGCGACGCCCATCTTGAGTGAATGCGTATTCTGACTTCAGTTTATTGAGGAAAGAAGACCGTGTTTTATCAGCGCGGGAATCTCGACTCACCTTCTTTTTAAGTGAATTTCTTACTTCGTCAAAAGACACAAGGCCCTTAAACCCGAGTCGCTTTACAATATGCCATCCATAACTGCTTAGAAAGGGTTCAGAAACATCTCCATTTTGTGCCAAAGCGAACGAAGCGTTTTCAAATTCTTCGACCATTTTGCCCGTTCCAAACCAAGGTAAAACGCCCCCTTTGCTTGCCGTTGTTGCATCATCACTGTATTTAAGCGCAAGAGATTCGAATGTTTCTCCGGCATGAAGGAATTCAGCTACGGCGTCGATTGTCGCCTTGCTACTCTCGCGCATCGCTTTATCTGTGACGTCAGGAACACGCACCATGATGTGCGCTACTTGCACTTCTCCTCTCGCATCTCGTCTTCCGTCCACTTTTAAGAAGTGGTAACCAAATCTGGTACGTACAATGTTGCTAATTTCTCCTACGGGAGTAGTGTACGCAGCAACCTCAAAATTATAGATCATCGAGAATGCTGTAAACCAACCCAAATCACCTCCGTTATCTTTTGCCGATGGGTCATCGCTTCCTCCCTTGCTTGTTGCGACTTCTGTGAAATCTTCACCAGCTTCCACTCGCGCTCTAAGAAGAGAGATTCTTCTCCAAGCTCTCAATGTATCTGCAGGAAGAGCTTCGGGATTCACACTGACGAGAATGTGGCTTGCATGAATTTCTTCTTGCTGTCTGTCAAATGCCTCTTGGACCAACTCATCTAACAGATCGATATCCACGAGATAGGGTCTTGCCAATTGTTTTCGATATCCTGCAAGTTCTTTAATGTAATCTGCGACAGTATCCATCCCTAGATATTCAGCCTCCATCACCTTAAGCTTAAACTTGACAAACAATTCCATATAATCATCGAGAAGCTCACGTGTAATGACACTGTCACGGTTGTTTTTCCCATAAATATGTTTAAAGTCACCTAACGTGACTCCCTCACCACCTACTGAAAGTACGTATTCATTTTCGGTGCCTTTTTCAAGGTCTGTTTGTGCTTGAATCTCAGTAAAACCGCCAATCATCGTATAGCAGATGAGGGTAAAAATCAAAATATATTGTTTCATTTTATTGCTTTTTCTTGCGCTTAGCGAATGCTATAATTTGGTGCTTCTCTAGAAATCATGACATCGTGCGGATGACTTTCTTTCATGCTGGCACTTGTTATTTTAATGAATTGAGAATTTTCTTGTAAATCGGAAATATTCTTGGCCCCACAATATCCAAGTCCTGCACGAATACCTCCTATAATTTGGTGCATGACCTCTTCTACAGATCCTTTGAACGGGACTTGGCCACTAATCCCTTCTGGGACTAATTTTTTGACATCATCTTCGGTGTCTTGGAAATACCTGTCTTTCGAACCTTTTTCCATGGCTTCAATAGATCCCATTCCCCGATACCCTTTAAAACGACGGCCTTCAAAAATAAAAGTTTCGCCTGGGCTTTCACCTGTTCCTGCGAGCATTGATCCCACCATCACACTGTCGCCACCTCCTGAGAGTGCTTTTACAATGTCTCCTGTGTAACGGATGCCACCATCAGCAATCACAGGCACCCCTGTCCCTTTCAGGGCTTTCGCGACATTCATCACAGCGGAAAGCTGTGGAACGCCTACTCCGGCTATGATTCGGGTCGTGCAAATTGATCCAGGTCCTACTCCAACTTTTACGGCATCTGCTCCTGCTTCTACAAGCGCAAGACCCGCTTCAGCTGTTGCGATGTTTCCACAAACGACATCCACCTTAGGAAAATGTTTTTTCACCTCTTTCACAACGTCAATAACTCCCTTGCTGTGTCCGTGAGCGGTGTCAATAATCACAGCATCAACTCCAGCGTCTACAAGTGCTTTAATTCGTTCCATTGTGTCAGATGTGACACCTACAGCAGCAGCCACCCGCAATTGGCCAAATCTATCCTTACATGAATTCGGGAATTCAGTGAGTTTAATAATATCTCTATATGTGATTAATCCGATCAGCTTGCCATTGTCATCTACAACGGGTAGTTTTTCGATGCGGTGTTCACGGAGGATTTGGGCTGCCTGATCTAAATCAGATCCATCCTTCGTAACGATTAACCCTTCACTAGTCATCACTTCTGCTACAGGACGGGTTGGCGTTTTTTCGAATCTCAAATCTCGATTCGTAACGATTCCAACAAGGATGCCTTCTGGACTCACAACAGGAATGCCACCTATCCGTTTCTCACGCATAATTCCCTGTGCATCACCCACGGTCGCCTTTTTATTTAAAGTGATTGGGTCCTGAATCATTCCATTTTCAGACCGTTTTACTTTTCTCACCTCCATTGCCTGTTGAGCGATACTCATGTTTTTATGAATCACTCCCATGCCCCCTTGTCGTGCCATAGCGATTGCCATTTCACTTTCAGTAACAGTGTCCATAGCAGCTGAAATAATTGGCGTTTTGAGCTCAATATTTCTCGAGAAACGTGATGTTAATTCAGCATCACGTGGAAGCACTTCCGAGTAAGCTGGAACGAGCAATACATCGTCGTAGGTGAGACCTTCGCCGAAGAACTTGGCATCTTTTATAGGCATGTTTTCAGATTGAATCGCGTAACTCGCTTTCCTTCCTGAGAGCGCTTTTGCGCCTACCCTTCGGTCCGCGATTCGCGCAAAGGTAAAGAACTACGGCCTAAGAACGTGCACACTTTGGGAAATGACATGCCATTTTCCAGATCCATCTAATACACGTACAACGACTGTGTATACTCCGTCAGGTACAAGTTCGTTATTCGAGGTTCCATCCCAACACTCATTAGGGGTTTGCGAAGTAAAAATCACATCTCCCCACCGTGAAAGAATGACAAGCTTATACGTAGCTTCTCCACTAGATACACCGTCTGAAACAAACCCCAATGTGGACTCCCCAGGTGCCCATGGGAACCAGTCGTTGATGTCATCGTTGTTTGGTGTAAATGCAGTGGGTATCCAAAGCAGTGGGTCTTCGGTCAGACAGACTTGGTTTGAACTCGACCCATTGAGTCCCCCCGTGGGGTTGTTTTCTAATGCGACTACAGTGTAGCAGAAATCTCCTGGCAATTGCGTTAGATCTCCAATGTAATCTTCAGTATGATGGACGCTCGCACCGTGCGATGTCAGTGGAACGGCAACGCTTAGTCGTGAGGGCGCCCTCAGTATTTCATACGACAATGTTCCGTCAGGAAACTCCTTATATTCAGACCAAATTAGACTGTTTTCGAAAGCAGCTTCATCTGAAGAACGCCATCCCTGAAGCAAAATACTTTTCCCAATATTTGAGGTTGTTACAGCCACTTGGCATTCATTGTACACAGAACATCTATAGATGTAACTGCGCACATCAGTCTCAACATCGGGGTCAACAAATGTTAATGGGAAGCCCAGTGAGCTTGGAAGTGGTTCCAGTATAGGAATCCAAATGCTGTCAGCCTCCACCCATCGTTCGAGCTGGTAGATGCTTATTTCTGTCGAAGTGGGGTCAGTTTCGACGAGGATTTCGATCGCTCCATTGGACAACACAGATGCCCTTTTTAATTTGGGAGATTCTGGAGCGTCAGGATATGAGAATTCAAGTTCAACTTCGCTAGATCGTGCAATCTTGCCTGTTGTTGATTCGGCGACGATGCGGTATTTATACGTACTCGCTACATCTGCCCCCTCGTGGAGGTATGTTCCGTACCCTGAAGCAAGTGTGTCGAGTGTTGTCCACACCCCAAACGACCCCGACAAGGCATTGTATAAAGAAGCCTGTGGCAAATAGAAATTGACCCCACCTTCTATTCCGAAAGGCGTGTTCCAACTTAATTGCGCTCGGTCCGTGCAAGGAATTTGGGTAGCGACTGTAAAAATAGAGGTCGTACACTCTCCCGCAGCATTTGGATTGGGTGACCCGTCGTCATTGATGCACTCGAATACTGCAACTCGATAACTCTCAGGCTCAGAAGAAGCGAGAGAAGTAGGGATGATTGCGGACGATGCATTCGGGTCGTTGATTTGAAGGACTTCCGAAGAGCCGGCCCCCGTACATTTATAGATGATGTAACCCAGGGTTTCCCCTGAAACGGGGTAGTCGAAGTGTACTTCTGCAAGTCCCGTGGCTGGATCTACGTCGATATGGGTCGTCACAGGTAAATTGGGATTTACTTCACCGACGATTAAGTCTGTTGCGTTGCTTACGTGGATGTCTGTGCCGTTTGATGCGGTTTGGCGTACGCGGTATATGTTAATGGAGACGCAAGGCCCCGGGTTGTCAATGAACGTACCTCCTAGAGGGCTGTCAGGAACCGTCGCGATGGTGTCCCACACAGCGGTAAATTCATTCAATCGTTCCAAATAGAAAGGACCTCCTGCTCCTTCTCCAGAGATCACATGTGGACTGTTCCATACCAAATCCACTTCGTCAGCTCCTGCGCCAACACTGGCGTTTACATGAATCGAACACAGAAATGGTGATGCAGGAGAATTGTCATTTGTCGTTCCTCCGTCAACAGAAGTGACTTGAACCGCGGTATAGCAATGAGCATACGCATTTGCGTTGTATAAAAAGGAAGGCATGACCCAGCCTGTAGGCAAAACACCTGTATCTAGATTGGGAGCGACTAAATGGGGAGTGGGGCTTAAAAGGGTTCCGGGGATGTCAAACACCTTAATCTCATTGTGAATAAATTCCTCCGTAGTGACTGGCGTAAATACATCCCAGTACAATGTCGCATTTCCGGCAGCATTGACATTGTTAACGTGGGTTAGATTAGGTTGAGCATATGCTGTGTTTTCGAGACCTAAACCCAAGAGGGTTATAAGTAACACCGGTGTTATTTGTCCTATTTTAATAAAACGACGCATGCTATAAATTTACAAAAGCTACAATCAACCCTCTCTGTTTTTTTAAACGTTATCGACATACTTGTCTCCATAACCATATCCGTCAGTGTATCCTGAACCGTAACTGTAGTATCCGTAACGCGCGGCATACTTGCTATAGTATTTCATAAGTCGTCTGGGTTTGATTCCGTTTAATACAAATGATGCGTGTTT
This sequence comes from Bacteroidota bacterium, assembly GCA_027618855.1. Lineage (GTDB taxonomy): Bacteria > Bacteroidota > Bacteroidia > Flavobacteriales_D > Sanyastnellaceae > UBA974. Next base: position 7,792 of record JAQCID010000014.1, read on the forward strand.
GAGGTTGTTTTGGTCTAACAAGTCCTCAAGGTGTTTGATCCCTCTTCGAGACGATTGCTTCGTATTTGTGACCAAAAGCGCTGTATCAACATGTTCCATCAGCACGAGGGCATCACTGATCAGTAAAATCGGAGGTGTATCTAAAATCACATAGTCGTACTCCTTTTTTAACTGTGACAACAATGGATCAAGTCTCTCGCTGAGGATTAAATCTGAGGCGTTTGGAGGGATGGGACCCGCTGGGATAATGTCAAGTGTAGGGTAGGGGCCAGGGATGATGACTTCTGAAACGGCGGCCTTTCCTACCAGTAGGTTCGATATTCCAGCTTTGTTTTTGAGCCCGAAATAATGATGAACTCTGGGTTTGTGGAGATCGAAGTCGACCATGGCCACTTTCTTGCCCGCCTTGGCCAAAATCGACGCGAGATTTGCACTGACAAAGGACTTGCCCTCGGACGGGTGTAGCGAAGAAACAAGGATGACATTGGCGCCTTCTTTTGCCAGGAGATATTGGAGGTTCGTTCGCAGCGACCTGAACGATTCTGTGACAGATGATCGGTTGTTAGCGCGGACTGCCAATGGATCGTCAATCACCCCTTTGTGATAAGGAATCCCCCCGATGACTGGGAATTGAGCAACCTCTCGGAGTTCTCCCGTGGACTCAATCCTTGCGAAGAAGAACAAACGTATCAACGCAAATAAAACCCCGATCACGAACCCTGCAAGGACATACGTTAGAATTGTCCTTTGTTTGTTGGGACCTACGAGGCCTCCATGTCTCGCTCTTTCAATTAAAGAAGCCTCAGGTGTAATGTTTGCCCTTGCGATAATCGTCGTCGCTTTCTGCTCGAGAAGGAACAAAGAAAGTTTCTCGTTCACGGAAAGCTTCCTCTCCATGGCGAGAATGTCTCGCTGAGTTTGAGGCAAGCTCGCCAATCTCACTTCCAAAAGTCGAATCTCCACGCTGAGATCTTTTCTCCGTCCGATTAATGCAAGTCGGAAATCATTGATATACCCTTTAATCCCCACTCTTATTTGAGACATTGTGGAGTCCAGTCTTCTAATCGCGGACGCCCCTTCTTTCACGTCTAACAGCAGAGAAGATCGCCGAGCTTGAAGCGTGAAGATTTCACTCATTTGGTCGATCATTAACTTGTCATCCACAAACAAGTATGACGTAGGGGGCAAGTCTCTGTTCGTGGAAGATGAGTTTAAATACGCGTTTAAACCATTGAGGGACTCAAGTTGTAAATCCAGTTCACGTCTCTGACTTTCAAGATCCACCAGCATAGAGAAGTACTGTGCCTGCTCCTTGGATAAATCGATGATGTTCTTTTCATCTTTGTAAAAATCCACGAGTTGAGCCAGGCTATCTGTCATCGACTCGATCTCTGAAAGTTGATTGTCAATGTATTTTTCTGCTTGAAGATTGCTTGCGTGACGAGCCTCAGCTGTATAGTCGATATATGTGGAGGACAGTGTGTCCAGAAAACGCTTTGCGCGCGTGGGGAGGACATCGCGACACGACAGCGTGACAATACTCGTCATCTCAATATTTTCGGCGGAGGTCCGCGAGCGATATTGAGATATTCTTTGATTCCTGTTGTACACTCTAATTCGGAAATGTTGCGATATGGCAGCGTCTAAACTCGACTTGTCGTTTTTTGTTTGGGGGTCTAATTGCACCGACATATTCAATCCTTGTGCCGTCACAAGGTCTCCAAACCGAGCAGCGATTTCGACGATGACGCCATCCTTTTCTTCAAATAAAATCTTATACGTGGAGGGGCTTTGTACAAAGATGTCAAGCGATCTCCCGAGCATGTTCGATGCAAAGGATTCGGGCTCGACCTCTATCTGAAGGGCTGAAAATCCTCCTACAGGAAGCTCTTTCAACCTCCCCACTAAAAACAAATCCAAAGGATCATTGATTTTATCGATACTTCGGCCCACCAAATCGTATGATTTCAGGATCCTGAGTTGATTTCTCGTCTCATCTAAAAAGCTTCCCCACATAGATGTCGCCCGCGCATTGCTCATCCCTTGCAGGTCATTCCCGCCTCTTCCTTGATTCAGTAGGATCTCTGACGTTGCATTGTACTGATCGACTTGCTGGTGTGTCACAAGACGACCGATGCCATAACCCACCACAGCGAATAACACCATCAACCATCCACTTTTGCCTAAAAGTTTGACATATGGTCGAATATCTTCAGCAGAGACTATATCTTGTCTAGAATTGTTCATATTTGAAGTCCAAAGGTAATCCACCATGTCACATCACAATTACATATCGCGAAACATCTTCGTTTCATTCCTTGCAATCGCCTTTTTATTGGCCTCTTCAATGGGCGTTTCTGCGCAAGAACCAGATGGTCTCTGCTGTGATCCAGACGGGACCAATTATCAGTTTATTAATTGTCTTCAATCAGGATGTTGTGGAATATATCCAAATGACACTTGTGTAGAAGACCCCGATTGCTCGAACTACAATCTCAACGCCGGTTGTTTAACCATCCCCATCGAAGATGGCATTCCGTTTTTAATCATTGCGGGGGGCGTTTTTGCCTATTACAGGCTTCGTGAGAAAAAGGAACTTGTCGTGACAGAAGCGTAGTAGGTGTGGCTGTATTAAAATTTTTTCTGGGGTGTTTTGTGGCGTACCTGTCGTGGTATGTGCTGTATGAGTTCGTGTTGAAACCCGAGACGACCCTTGACGAATGGGTGATGAATCACATGGTGGAGGGAGCGGAGTGGGGGCTCGAAGCAATGGGATTTCATACGGGGACCTTTCCACAGCCAGATGGGTATCGTAATAAGGTAGGTGTGTCGGGAACCCCTGGCGTGGAGATTGGCGCCCCGTGCGATGGGTTGTCGTTGTTTGCGCTGTTTGCTATTTTCATTGCGTTCTTCCCCGGGCCTGTGAGAAACAAATTGTGGTTTGTCCCGCTTGGGATCATTTTACTTCACGGGGTAAATATTTCCCGCGTCATATCGCTCACCGTTATTCAATCTGAATTTCCGGAGTGGCTCGCTTTTAACCACGATTACACCTTCACCGTACTTGTCTATGGTGTGGTGTTCGGATTGTGGGTTGTATGGGCTACCTATTTGGCCACATTCACGAAGGCCAAATGAAACCGATTGCCCTCCTCATCCTTATGCTCGCCTTCGGGTATGTTCAAGAAAACGCAAAAGTTCGCCTCAATTCCTACCGTGCTGTTGCAGATCATTCTGTGGGGTTTTACGCGCTCTCCTCGGAAGACCGCAATTCCTTCACGCGCACAATCGATGTTCCGAATTTCATCCACAAACTCTCCAGGCCCAGTCTTGTCAAATTGAAATGGGTGCTTTCCGCTTCAATTTTACTCATCTTTTTTCTTCTGGATGCACTCTTTCTAAAAGTATCGGCTCTTCCCGGAGCACCCTCATCTGCGCCGTGGCTTGTCCTTATATATATAGGTGTGTCGATTCCGATGTTTTCTTTTCTTTTTCTAAGCCCGGGTCCCAACTCATCCTCGTATGCCGTTTCACGAGAACTTCTGGGATTTCTTCAGTCGCCGTTGCCTTCACTGTTACTCGCCTATTTTCCAAGACTGCTGAAAGCGGACCTTCCACCGTTCCCGTTTCATCTTAAATAGCCAAACCTACCTTATATATGCCATTTCAGTTATTCCCCAATATGCCAGAGTCATCTCGACTCTTCGTTTTTACTTCAGACGCTCTGTTGTCCGATTCCTACTCTGCGACACTTGTTGCAAACCTCAATGCGTTTTTGAGTTCTTGGGCTGCCCATGGCAACCCTTTGTTTGCAAATTCCACACTCATTTCAAATCGTGTCCTTGTGATCTCGGTTGACGAAAGTGCGGCCTCGGCTTCAGGATGCTCGATCGATTCCCTAACAAACTTCATCAAGTTAGAAGGTGCATCATCTGGCATCGACTTTTTCAATAGAAGCTGGGTGCTCTATCGCAACCCGATTGCAGACCATACAAACTTTACCGATGATTGGACGGCTGAACCTTTACATTCGTTTTGGGCCAGAAGAAAAGCGGGACTCATCAACGACGACACGCAGGTCTTAAATACCACGGTGACCACATTGAATGACGCCAGAACAAATCTCGTACAGGCATTTTCAGACAGTTGGCATGCTTCTATGTGGTGATTATTTCGCCCAAACCCTGCTTTTCTTCTACGTATTAGCTTAAAGTACCAACGAATAATTGATTTATTTTTGGTTTATTGGCAACT
>JAQCID010000015.1 GCA_027618855.1 Bacteroidota bacterium
TCTCTTTTCTCATCGGATTATTCTTGGCTGCCTTTGTTATATAGATTCTGTGCTTTATCGGGCTTGATCATGGCACTCGTCCTACTGTTTGCAAAGCGCAAAACGATGACGTCTGTGAATTAACCATTCCCTGTTTAATAACTACTTGAGATATAGTAGGAATTGTGGGGATATTGCCCGTACTTTCCGGGTATGGAGACAAAAATTGCAGAAAGCCTCAAGGTTGCGCAGCAGGACCGCACCGTAGTTATGGGTGAATTCCTGAATCTTAAAGCTGAGCTCGTTCGTACCCAACAACGCAACGATGACCTTAGGTCTGAGAACCATGCACTTAGAGAATCTCTAAATGCGACAGAGCATATGGCTCAGAATCTATTGACTTACGTTAACGACAAAGATTAGTCACTCTTGTTCGTGAAATCGATGCGATGAAACTACGCTTCTGAATTTTCTAAAGTAGCAGAATGCGTTGCGAAGCTTCGGTCTAACTTTTTAAACAGGCCTTGTAATACTTTCCCCGGACCTACTTCTGTTACTGAGGTGGCACCATAGGCGATCATCGCTTCCATTGTCTGTGTCCATTTAACCGGTGCGGTTAATTGATCAATTAGATTTTTCCGAATTGTTGCAACATCAACTTCAGCTGACGCACTTACATTTTGAAAAACAGGACAGCTTAATGGTTGAATGTTTGTGCTCTCTATGGCGTCCGCAAGCTTTTCTCGTGCCGATTCCATGATAGGTGAGTGGAAGGCTCCTCCCACAGGCAGCATCAGCGCTCTACGTGCTCCGGCTTCCTTCAGTGCTTCACAAGCCAATTCCACAGCCGCGATTTCTCCCGAGATCACTATTTGGCCAGGACAGTTATAATTTGCCGCAACGACAACGCCATCAGTTTGGTCACAAATTTGCTCGACTATTTTATTTTCTAACCCCAAAACAGCGGCCATAGTCGATGGGTTTGCCTCACATGCCAATTGCATGGCATTTGCTCTGGCTGACACCAATCTCAACCCATCTTCAAAGGACAAACCTCCAGCCACAACCAACGCACTAAATTCACCGAGACTGTGACCAGCGACCATGTCTGGTTTTATCTTTCCAAGCACTTCAGCTAAAATCACTGAGTGTAGGAAGATTGCTGGTTGCGTTACTTTGGTTTGTTTAAGTTCTTCTATTGTGCCGTGAAACATGATTTCACCAATGTTAAATCCAAGGATATCATTGGCAGATTCGAAACGTTCTCTTGCAAGGGATGAGAACTCGTGTAAATCTTTCCCCATCCCTGAGAATTGAGCGCCCTGACCAGGGAATACAAATGCTTTCATAAATATATATTTACTTTAAAAAGATAATACAGCGTATTATCTAATTAGGAATACGTTGCCAGTTGCAATTTTTGCACCTCTTCCGTCAACTTGTTTTAGTTCAATTTTCCAACTATATGACTCTGTAGAACTCACAAAGTGAGTCCCATCTCCATCCGAAGTATTGTCACCTATCCAAGGTTCGCCAATCGTTGTCGAGTTAAAAACCAACTTTCCCCATCTGTCGTATACCCAGCACTCATAGTGGATAATAAATTCCTCTCCGTTTACTATAGGTCTCCATGCGTCGTTATTTCCGTCATTGTTAGGAGTGAAAGCGTTAGGTACAAAAATCTGTAATTCACTGTTCACGAAAATAGTTTGTGTCGTAGCATCTGTACAACCGTATTCGTTTGTGACGAGCAATTGTACATCATACGTGTCGGCTCTTTCGAACTCGTGTTCAGGACTCACTTCTGACGATCCTTCCCCATCTCCAAATGACCAAATATATTCTGTCCCGCCTTCAGATTCATTCTCGAAAGTGACGATGGGATCTAAGATTGTAATTTCTTCTGGAGTCACAATGAAATTTGCAATTGGGGGATACCAAGCTTGGAATGCGGTGTCGATTTCTAGTCTCACACTGCATCCATCGTCGCTTGTAACGATAAATTCAGCTTCGTAAATTCCTGGGAATATCACATCGATTGTGTGAGGTGATGCAAAGTTGTTTGGGATTACAAATCCCGGTACATCTAGTTCAAATGTAGCAGCGCCTATTGAAGTATTGAGTATTTCAACTTCAAGCGGCAAGCATATCGAGTTTTGTAAAAAGGTAACCTCAGGAACAGGGAGTTCATAGACCTCAAAATTATTAAATGTTAGAGAAGTACATCCTTCGCTGTCTATCACCTCGAGTCCGACGGTAAACACTCCAGTGCCAGAAGCAACCAGTAAAGGTGCTTGACCATTTGTTTCAGTACAATCTGTAACTCCAGTAGGGAATACCGTCCAAGAATATGGTTCAACTCCACCGGAGCAAGTAAGTCCCAAGATATCGGAAGATGCGTTTTCAATTAAAATGTCTGCATCTCCATTTTCATCAAAACATATTGCGTCTTGTTCAAATGTGAATTCAGCAACAGGAATAGGATGAACAGTGATGCTCTGGTTTTCAGTTGTGATGCAATTTGGATTGGATGCCGATATTGCCGTAAAGCTAACGGCGTACACACAATCTCCCAATGCGTAATTGTCACACTCAAATGTAACTTGAGGATTGGCTGTGCCAGTGGGGGGTGTTCCATTGCTGAAATTCCATGCAGACACAGATGACAATGTGGCTGTTGAATTGAAATTGACAGTTACGGGGCTACAACCTTCTGTAATGTCAGCATCTAGAGTAACAACAGGGTACTCAGACATCGCTACAGTCACCCCCGAATTTGCAGTACAGTTGTTCCCATCCAGAACAAACAAAGCAACATCAGAGGAGCCTGTGGTATATGTAGGACAGAAATCGAACGTATTTCCATTGGTGAATGAAGCACCATCCAAGGTCCAGTCAAGAGTCAAAGGCAGCACAGGCGTGTTGTCCCAATCGATTTCAAAATTGATACATGAACCTGTGCATATCGCGTTTAATCCTTCAAAGGAGAAAGATGGAGCCAAATTGATCTCTCGGTTAATCACGGCATTTGTGGAGCATGTTAAATTTCCCGCATCCACAAATATGACACTTCCTGTAACATCTATATTTAGATTTCCCGCTGCAATATCTACAAACGATAGCGAGAGTATGCTTTGACCAGGGTTTGCTGAATCAACTCCTTCTGATGAAGCGTCTTCGTTTGGTGTACTCACCCACACATACGATTCAGCGCCAGAAATATCAATGGTGATATCCGAGCCCTCACATGCCAGTCCGTCTAGTGAAAAAACAACTTCGGGGTTGTCTCTCACGTCAGATACAACAGCACTTTCCGCGGTGCAGTTAAAATCACCTCCAAATAAGATAGAAGGTACAGTTAATGTTGACGTAGCAGTAAACACATCACCATCACTCACTGGATAAAAACCAACACCAGAAGTGTTTTCTATCGCGCCCATTACATCCCAAGAAATGATACCATTAGATAAGATATCAATGTGTAATGTGTCTCCTTCGCAAATTGGTGAAGTGGACAACGCCAATTGCGCATTTTCTAAGACCTCGACATCAATCGATGATTCACCCACACATCCGTTGTTGTCAGTAGCCACGCATGAAACAGTGTGCACTCCAGCATCACTCGGAAAAACAAATGGAATGAGGATGCTGTTGTTTGTTGACGAAAGAATCGCAGCATTCATTCCCCATTCAAAAGTATAATTCAAGGGATCCATCCCTCCAGTTGTAATGAGGGCATCATTTGTCCCACAAATCAGAGCGCCATCTACAGCGAGCTCTACATCGGGTAAATCAAGAATGTCGAACGAGAATGCCAAGTCAGTAAAGCAGGATACGCCAGGATATACGATTTCACCAGTGACAGATACTTCAAATGGCGAGTCCATAAACGTAGGGTATGTTGCTGTTCCATTATTTAGAGACAGTGGAGCAGGTGACCAGGAATATGAGTCAGCACCCGATGCTGTCACAATGGGATTTAAGTCGGCACAGAAAAATGCGCCTGTGAATGGATTTATCGACAAAACAGGGTTTTGCTGAACGACAGCTGTGTTTGAGGCAGTGCCAGAACAAATGAGTTCCCCAATCGATGTGCTTGGGTATGTGATCGTGCCAGTAACCTCTACATTCGTCCCGTTTGCCACTATTGCTGAATTCATATTCGAGTTGCCACCTGTGAAAAGGGGCGATGGCCATTCATAGATCATGGCATTGCCATTCGCAACAAATTCTACGGCATCTCCATCACAAACAGGTGAAGAGGTTAAAGAGAATTCAACCCCTTCATAAACTTCGATCGATATTGCATCCTGCGTGACACAACCACTTCCGTCAGTGACGTCGATGCCAATCGTAGAAGTTGAGCCCACCCCATTTAAATCAAAAGGGAACTCACTAAATGGCCCACTCACAGTTTCTGTATTGAGTAACATTCCATCTTGACTCCACTCTATCGTATAAGGTGGAGTGCCGAAATTTAGCGCAGTTTCTATGGTTGCGATTTCTGTTGTACAATACACATTGTCGCTGTCTAAAATCCCTAACGTTGCAACTGGTGTTGCGTTAATTGTATAGCTGAAGGATGTCGTAGACGAGCATCCATTTGCGCCCGCACCGATCACATTGCCACTAATAAGTGCAATGTTTAAATTGTTGAAAGTAATCGAATTGCCATTGTTGACGTCAGGAATAGGGTTTGAATCCCAAAAATAAGCGACACCTCCTGAAGCGATAAGCGTAATGTCATCTCCCGCGCACACAGATCCAGAAGAAGTCACTTGAATCACTGGCTGATCTTCATACTGGACAATGAAATCAAAAGTGGTGCTACACGTAGTTGTGCCAAATGTGGAACTACCCGTGACTGAGATGACGCCATCATTTGTAAACAAAGTAAATGGAACATCTACACAGTTTCCACTGAGATTTGGATCTCCTTCCCAGTCATATGTCTCCGCTCCTGTTGCACAAATAGGCAAGTTCATATCAAGACAGATCGGATAGTTAAGCGTATTCGGTGTGGCTGTCACTACCGGGTTCGCCCAGACCACAGTTGACATGTTTAAATTTGCAGAACATCCGGAAGGCTCTGTAACCATGACAGAAACTTCAAATGGAGATGGAGACGTGAGATTCGTTGAGAATAACGGCGAATCAGAACCTGATTGAGGGATGCCATTCACATACCAAAGATATTCGGCAATGCCAGAATTTGTCAAGCTAGTTACTTCATAAGAAACAGCGTCACCCACACAACCAGATGATGGAGAGTCTACCAAAGTTAATTCTGGAAGCGGTGTGACGTCAATATTGAAAGAGACGGTGGTAGCACATGTCACACCTGTTGTGCCATAGGTTAAATAACCTGTCATTGTCGATGAAATAGCCGACTGCACATCACAAAAAACAGCTTGATTTGAGATGTTGTTTATTTGACAAGGAAGTGGGGTTGAGTTCCATGTAAAAACGCCAGCTCCAGTACCCTGAACTGTTGAAGACTGTCCACTACAGACAGTTGCTGGAGTCACAATGGCTGCAACATCTGGATTCTCTTGTAGAACGACAATCTGACTTGTGGTAGTGGAGCATGTAATCGAACCATACGTCATTTCTCCAACGATAGATATAATCTCGCCATTGTTAATCGTCCCGGTATCATACGTTGCTGAGAGTCCATTTACAGCACTTGGAGTGGGAGTAAACACAATAGCAGCACTGGGTTCAGAAGTGAAAACGCTACATTCTATAGGTGAGTCTTCACAAACGGGAGGGACGAAAAGAGTAATCGAAGGTGTTTGGAAGATCTCGAAATCAATGACGACAGTCGTCGTCACAGTATTGATGTCCCCCGTGGCATTAAATACCAATTGGTGCATTCCTGCAATTAAAAAGCCAGTCGAAAAAACATCTGCAAAATCAACGAGTCCTGGAGGAGTACATGTAGGAGAAGCGATGTATGTATTTGAGGAAAGAGGGCTTCCATCAAGTAGGATTTCAAAGTCAATAGACAAATTGTTGTTTGATGCCAATTGCCAAAGTGTACCCACGTTAATGTTTGTACAAGATGACAAGGAAGAGATGTCATTGAAAGTAATGTTTGGTTGCCCGGCAACAGTAATGTCTATAGGAGTGGCACTGTTTTGTGTGGCACATTCAAGAACACTCATCTGAATTTGATAACATCCCTGAGTCATAAATTCAATTGCCACAGTTACATCATTTGCCGATGTTCCTTCTGCAAATCCCCAATCAAAACCTTCAACACCACCACTCACCGACCAGGTGTAAACTTCCGGGTTGACACAGCCAGTATCAATGTCAATCGTTGTGTTCGTTGTGTGAACAATGAATCCAGACGTGCCAGCCCCTTCTGTTGCGTCAACAGTGAAGGATGGCAGAATAAATATATTGTCAACATCAATCGCAAATGAAAGAGTTGAACTAAATAGGAGTATAATCACGATAAAAGCCTCGCGAAGCGCGTGGTTTCTATTCGGTTTATGAGTGCAGGTTGTAGAGGTAAGCGTCACAGGTGTGGACTTTAAAAGCGCAAAATACGGCGATGTCCGTTATCTCATGCATTTAATAGGTGTAAATATTACTTAAACTATATCTATGCTCCGTTGTTGAAAACCTATTTACCTTAACATTGGTGGTATGTGTAATCTAAACTACTTTGCACTAAATACATTTTAGAATAATCTCATCTTATGAAAAGACTCTACTCACTTTTAGGTTTAACCTTACTCTTTGTTTTCGGGGCTCAAGCCCAAAGTTTCCCGCTTGAAGTTGAAGCATATCAAGTACACTCCACCACTGAAGGTGTTGCTTTACTTGACGGAATGACGACGTATCGTCTGTATATCACAAACTTGGGCGCAACTGATTTTGTCAGTGCTATCTATGGAAACAATGAAGACCCACTTGAAATCTCTGTTCCTGAAGGCGTTTATAATTCCAGTTTTAATGCATCGTGGAGTGCTTCTGGAATATCTCCAGTATTTGTAGGATTGTTGCCGCAAATGGAGTATGATTCATATGCTACGATAGGTTTGTCACAGTCTGCAGCTACTTCGGGTATCCCAGGTGCGGCAGATCCTTCTATTGTGGAGGATCCTTTGCAGCAAATCACACCAATGTTCATTGTAGATGGATCTACTGGAGTCTCTGTAAGTTCTGTAACAGGTATTGCATACTATATACTCAATGGAAATCCTGTCGGTTTGCCAGAAGTAGATGGCCGTGTTTTGATTATGCAAATCACCACCACCGGTTCAATCAGTGGTACGCTTAACGTGCAGATTTTCCCGAATGGTCTCGGAGATAATTTCACAACGTATACATATGTGTTTGACGGTGTTGGATTGCAAGCAGCAGTTGGAGCTTGTCTCGCAGATACTGACGGAGATGGGATTTGTGATGAGGATGAAGTTCTAGGATGTACCGATTCGGGTGCTTGTAACTACAACATGATGGCGACAGATGACGATGGTTCGTGTGACTTTGCTGATGCAGACGGTGATGGTATTTGTGATTCAAGCGAGATCGCTGGATGTACAGATATGACAGCCTGCAACTATGAACCTACAGCTTCTGATGACGATGGAACTTGTGGTGTACTCGATGCATGTGGTGTGTGTTTAGGCGACGACAGTTCTTGCACAGGATGTTCTATTGCTTTTGCGTGTAACTATGATGCGGCTGCTGTGATCACGGACAACACATTATGTGAATACGAATCTTGTGCTGGTTGTATGGTTATGGATGCCTGCAACTACGATCCCACAGCAACGTTCGACGATGGAACGAACTGCTTATTTGCAGTTGAGTTTCTCGATTGTGCTGGTGATTGTTTAAATGACTCAGACGGAGATGGTGTATGTGATGAATTAGAAACAGTTGGATGTACTGACATGGATGCATGTAACTATGATGGCACAGCCACAGATACGGATGATACGCTTTGTGAATATGCAGAGGCGAATTATAATTGTGCTGGAGATTGCTTGAATGACACAGACGAAGATGGCGTGTGTGACGAATTAGAAGTGGATGGATGTACAGATATGGATGCCTGCAACTATGACGCAATGGCAACAGAAAATGACGACACTTGTGAATATGCTCAAGAGTTCTACGATTGTGATGGCAACTGCCTCATGGATACAGACGAAGATGGTGTGTGTGACGAGTTAGAAGTGAATGGTTGTACAGATGAGATGGCAACAAACTACAGTGCGGATGCAACTGAAGATGATGCTTCTTGCTGCTACCTTGTTCTGTCTCTCACTTCAACTGACGCGGATTGCTTCGGTGGTGAGGGTATGATTACTGCAACTGTTGCTGGTTCAACAGAAACGGTGACTTATACTTTAGGTATGGAATCAAATGAGACAGGAGAGTTTATGGTTCCTGCAGGAGACTACACTGTTTCTGCAATGGACTCTAACGCAAATATGTGTTCTTCTGCGATGGACGTCACAGTAGGAGAAGGTACAGAAATTATGGTCGAGGCTTCTGCGACAGACGAAACAGCCGGAGAACTTGGTGTAGGAACCGCAACGGCTACAGGAGGTTCTGGTGTCTACATGTATGTATGGTATGATTCTGACGGAAACGAAGTGGACCCATCTGCTCTTGCAGCGGGAGACTATTCTGTGAAGGCTACGGATTCAAATGGTTGTATAGGTGTCGCAAATGTATCGATCATATTTAACGGGATTGACAACTTATACCCTCTTGCTTTCGGTCTGTTTCCAAATCCTACTTCAGGAGCGATAACAGTACAGGTCAGCACATTGCTGCAAGACGTAAACATGCAAGTTCTGGATGCAACTGGAAGAGTCGTATTTACGCAGGATGCATTGGTGCTCCAGGGTGCAACGACATTTAACTTCTCGAACCTTTCAACGGGAACGTATACGATTGTGATTCGCAATGACAACGGCACGTCGGTACGCAGACTGTCTATTCAGAACTAAGTTTCTGCTGATTTAATTTTTCAATTAAAAGAGCTCAGGCCATTTAGGTCTGGGCTTTTTTGTGGCCCTAATTTTCGTGCATATATTTACATACCTGTTTTTAATATTGAATCTTTATCTTCATTATGAATAAATCATATCTGGTATTTTTGTGTGCTGTCCTTTTTTTTATGGGCTTTATCTCTCAGGCTTCAGCCCAAACCCCTGCGTATGGATTGCCTGGCGAAGCAGTGCCTGGACAGTTACTCGTCATGTTCCATGAAGCTCCTGAAATCGAAAAATTCGAAAAGGAAAACAGGGTGCTCGGTGGATATTATTTGGGCTTAACATTTGAAGAAGTCTTGTCCCCTCTGTCACATATCATACTCTTCACATATGATGAAAATTATCCCGAGGGAGAGTTGATGCTTAACCTGATTGCAGAAGATGCGCGTGTGGAAGCGGTTCAGTATAATCACTATGTAGAGGATAGAGAAACGATTCCGGATGATCCAAATTTGAGTGCGCAATGGCATCATATCGAGGATGGAGATCATGACATCGACAGTGATTTGGCTTGGGATATTACAACAGGCGGATATACCGATAGTGGAGATAGAATAGTCGTTTGTGTGTTAGAGGGGAGTGGTTCAAATTATTCCCACCCTGATCTGATCGACAACCACTGGACCAACGAACTTGAAATTGAAGGTAACGGAATTGATGATGATGGAAATGGGTACATAGACGATGTCAACGGATGGAATGCCGTCATGAACAACGATGGGGTGGCAACAGGCAATCATGGAACTGCTGTGAGCGGGATGATCGGTGCGACCGGTAACAATGGAATAGGAGTCTCAGGTGTGAACTGGGATGTAGGTATTATGCAAGTCCAAATGGGTGGCCTGACTGAATCGAACGTTGTGTCTGCTTACAGCTACCCGCATATCATGAGGGATTTGTACAACACGACTGGAGGAGCAAAGGGCGCGTTCGTTGTCGCGACAAACGCTTCCTGGGGAATCGATTTGGCGGATCCCGCGAATTACCCGATTTGGTGTTCTTATTATGACGATTTGGGATCTGTAGGGATCTTAAATTGTGGAGCAACGGCAAACGCACCTTATAACATTGACACCCAAGGAGACATGCCTACTGGATGTGGGTCGGATTACATGGTGTCTGTCACTGCCACCAACGACAATGACGTTCGCACCTTCTCAGCATATGGAGCCACCACGATTGACTTGGCTGCACCTGGAGAAGATGTATACCTTCCTTCAGGAAGCAGCAATTATTCCAGTACTTCAGGCACTTCTTTTGCCAGCCCTTGCGTGGCGGGGGCCATCGCTTTGATGTACAGTGCGCCTTGTTCTTCTCTCGCATCTAACTCGATCGCTGATCCACAAGGGACAGCCGATTTAGTGCTAGGTTTTATCTATGATGGAGTCGATCCAATTGAACAACTTCTCACGGAAACGGTCACGGGTGGTCGTCTGAATGTTTTCAATTCTCTTGATCTCTTGATGCTCAATTGCGACCCAACACTAGGCTGTACAGACACGATAGCTTGTAATTACAGCGATCTTGCAATCACCGATATCGGAAATTGTCTTTATTTCGATGAATGTTTGGTTTGCGGCGGAGATAATTCATCATGTTCTGGATGCATGGACGACACAGCAAACAATTTCGATTTAGACGCGACAATTGGAGATGGTTCTTGCTGCTACTTGTCTCTCACATATACTGTTGATGACTCAAATGTCTTGTGTTTTGACGATAACGCCTCAATCATTGTGATTGCTTCAGGCGCTGTGGGTGCTTCTGACTCTGTGTTTTTTGTGTTGGGAAATTCACCTTTATATCAGAATTACACAGGAATATACAATCAATCCGTGGGATCTTATTCAGTTTTTGCAACTGATCTCAATGGATGTTCAGCATCCATTCAAATCGAGGTAGAAGGCCCTGAGCCGCTACAAATCACACTTGATGCCACAGGTGACATGGGTGGTGCATCTGGCACGGGGACAGCCACTGCTGCTGGAGGGTCAGGCGATTATACTTTTGTTTGGGTTGATTCCACAACTGGGGAGGAGGCAGATCCGAATGCGCTTGAGGATGGTGTATACAATGTCATTGTCACAGATTCTAATGGCTGTATTGAAGATGGGAATGTATATGTCGATGATGTCTATGGCTTGAATGATTTGGACCCACTTCCTTTCACATTAGGGCCAAACCCCACTTCGTCATTTGTAACGATGCAATTCAATGCTGCACGTGGCGTCTCTTCAGTTGATATCTACGACGGACAAGGTCGAATTCTTTATTCGGACCCGGTTGTTGTGGGTGACGGTATAAAGACCCTCGACCTCAGCGAATTCCCAAATGGGTTGTACTCAATCATGCTACGTGGAGAAGCGGGATTTTCTGTCCGACAAGTAGCTGTTCAGAGGTAATCGAAAGATTGTCTCCCGTTTTTGTTTTCGCACCCTATAAAGTCTCTTTGAGTCACATGGTACGATGAAACTTTCGGCTTTTATTTCTATTTTAATCCTTGTGACAGATCTCTTTTCTGATGGTTGTGAAATCGAGAATCGTTTTTTCCTCCCTTTCTTCGTGCCATTTGTTCTTCTTCTGGAAGGAGAGAATATTCTATACAGCGTTTTGAACAGCAGCCAGAGTGTTCAGCAGTACACTTTTTGCATTGAATAAATAGGAGATTGCAGGTCTTGTTCTGGCAGTTCACGTGATCATCGGAGCGTTCACCACACTGGTGACAATTTGAAATCACCTTATCGGAAATCCTTTCTCCCAACCGCTCATCGAAAACGAAATTCTTGCCGATGAATTTATTGTCTAGACGCTCATCGAGTTCAATT
>JAQCID010000016.1 GCA_027618855.1 Bacteroidota bacterium
AAGAAGAGTCTTCAGGGCATGTACTTGGGTAGGGTCTTCTCTCTCGAATGATGACTTCCCTATGCTTTCTGTTGAAGACGGACTTATCCCTAGTGGAGCGCGTGTGAAACTGCGGATCTCGAAGGCATATGAAAAGTACTCGCCTTTGGTCGCTGATATTTCTGAAACAAGTCAAGCGGACAACAACTGGAACCCGCTCTACACCTTCTCTACGAAGACTGTGGCCACGGATACAGACAATGACAGCACCCTGACGAGTGTACTTGATGTGATAGGTGTCGTTCCAAATCCTTATTACGCGTACAGTAAATACGAGACAAGCAAGCTGGACAATCGCGTGAAGATTACGAATTTGCCAGAGGTTTGTACTGTGAGTATTTACAACCTTAGTGGAACGCTCGTCAGACAGTTCTACAAAACGGACCCACTCACATTCGTGGATTGGGATCTAAAGAATCATAGAAACGTGCCGATCGCTGGTGGTGTGTATATCATACATATAGATGTACCGGACATCGGCCAAAAAGTCTTAAAATGGTTTGGTGTAATGCGTCCAATTGACCTTGATACATATTAATTGAGGTACTTTTGCGCTCAAATGAATAATTCATGTCTCCATTGTTACAAAAAGTCCTGAGGTTACTCGCAGGTGTTCTAATCCTATTTGTGGGATTCTTTATGATGCAGAGTCTCATAGGGATGAAGCAGTCTCCAAGTGTTACGCTGCCGGAGACAATGGCGAGACCTGTTCGAACGACTGTTGTGTTCAATACCCAGGTCACTCCGAAAGTACCTGTGGAAGGTCGTGTTCAGGCGTGGAATAGGATCGATCTTTTTGCAGAAGTGAACGGCGTCTTAAGTCTGATGGGCGAGGATTTTCGCGAGGGTAAATCTTTTAAGGAGGGAGAAGTCATTCTAAATCTGGACGATTCCGAATCAAGATCAAATCTTAAAAGTGCGCGATCTGTATACTTACAACTGGTAACGGGGATGCTTGCAAGTATTCAAGTAGATTTTCCGGAAAGAATTGAGATTTGGGAACAGTATGTAGAAAGCATAGATGTCACAAAAGCGTTGCCTTCACTCCCTACTCCAGAAAGTAAGAGAGAAGAGTATTTCATTGTAAATCGAGGAGTACAAGCCAGTTTTTACAGTATAAAAGCCTCGGAGGAGAGGGTGTCTAAATTTACTGTTAGAGCACCTTTTGATGGTTTTGTCGCTCAAGCTTTGGTCAAACCAGGCGCTCTGGTAAGAGCGGGCCAGCCCTTGGGGTTGTTTGTAGGTACGGACGTTTACGAAATCCAAACAGCGGTCCATTCAAGGTATTTGGCAACGATAAAAACTGGAGATAAGGTGATCTTTCATGACGAGAATGATCTTGTCGTTGCGGAAGGGAAGGTTGATCGTATTGCGGGCAATGTGAATGCCTCCACTCAGTCAGCAACCGTTTTTTGTAAGGTTCGTGCATCTGAAAATAGGCAAGACCAAATGCGTGATGGCAGATATCTTTCAGGTTTTATTGAGTCATCAGAGATTGAAAATGCATTTGAAATTCAAAGGAATTTAATCGATGGGGAAGAGAAGGTGTTTGTTGTCAACTCAAACGAACTCGAAAAAATGTCTGTCGTTCAGGAATTTCGATCCATTGAAACGGCGATCGTAAGTGGCATGCCAAACGGGACGCTGATTTTGTCAGACCCTGTAACAGGCGCTTATCTGGGGATGCCAGTTTCTGTTGGCGAAAGCATCGTGGAGTAATGAGACAAGTCATTAGATTTTTCGTCCAACATCATATCGTTGGGGATTTATTGATGTTTGCGATCTTGGTTGCTGGATTCGTTGGAATGTCGAGTTTAAGATCCAATTTCTTTCCGGAAGTTGAGTCGAAAATAGTTGTCATTCAAGTTGTATACCCTGGTTCATCTCCTGAAGAAATAGAGAAGGGGATTGTAGCGAAAATCGAGGAGAATCTCCAAGGTGTCGCAAATATTGACCTTGTCACTTCAACATGCATAGAAAATGCAGGAAGTATAATTGTAGAGGTTAAACAAGCAAATAAAACCGACCAAGCGCTCCAAGATGTGAAGAATGCAGTCGACCGTATCGCTTCATTCCCTGTAGGTATGGAGCCGCCTATTATCTTTAAACAGGACCCTGAAAATGTCGCCATTATTTTAGCTATTTCTGGAGTTGAGGATTTGTATTTACTTAAAAAAACAGCGAGAAAAATTGAAGAGGATTTAAGGTCTTCAGATAACATCTCCCAGATTCTCCTTTCGGGATTTCCGGAAGAAGAAATTGAAATTTCAGTCAGAGATGACAGACTAAGTGAGTTGGGGATTACTGTCGCTCAAGTCGCTCAAGCTGTCCGGAATACAAATATTGAAACGACGGGTGGCCGAATTAAGACGGACAAGGAGGAGTTAATTGTGAGGGGCAGGTTTAAGGACTACTCCCCTGAAGACTTAAATGACATCGTAGTCAGAGCCGATAGAGATGGCAGGATAATTCGTCTTTCAGATGTCGCTGAGGTTACAAATCGTTGGGCTGACAACGACCCAACAAGGAATTGGTACAACGGCAAACCCTCAGTGAGTATTACTGTAAATAGCTTGAACTCGGAGTCCATATTAGACGTCACCGCGTATGTACGCGCATATATTAAAGCCTTTAATGAGAGGGAAGATGTTCTTGAAATAAACATTGTTAGAGACCAATCTGTCGTGTTGAATCAACGGATTGATCTGCTCGTAAATAATGGAATCATAGGGTTTCTGCTTGTGTTGTTATTTCTGGCATTGTTTCTCAATCTGCGTCTTGCTTTTTGGGTGGCTTTGGCAATTCCCGTTTCTTTTGCCGGCATGTTCATGTTTGCAGACATGGCTGGAATTACCATTAACGTAGTGAGCTTATTTGGGATGATTCTCGTGATCGGAATCCTGGTGGATGACGGCATCGTCATTGCCGAAAATATTTATAGAAAATTCGAGCGCGGATATTCAAGAATGGATGCGACTGTGGAGGGTACCATGGAAGTATTGCCGGCCGTTTTTTCTGCCATTGTTACGACGGTGATTGCCTTTTCTGCGTTCTTTTATATCGAGGGAAAGCTGGGAGACATTTTCCAGGACATGGCCACCGTCATTATCCTGACATTGATCTTCTCTCTCATCGAGGGTGCATTTATTCTCCCTGCTCATGTTGGAAACTCTAAGGCCCTAAGGCGAGAGTTCAAGCCAAACAAACTAGAACGAGGGATGCGTAAATTTCTCGATGGATTTAGAGACAAACTTTATGCTCCTGTTCTAAAGTTCACTTTGGATAAGCCTTGGATTTCATTTTCTGTGATCGTTTCTATTTTTCTGATTACTGTGCCTGGACTTATTGGTGGTGGATTTGTAAGAACAACGTTCTTTCCATTTATTGAAG
Source organism: Bacteroidota bacterium (assembly GCA_027618855.1). GTDB lineage: Bacteria > Bacteroidota > Bacteroidia > Flavobacteriales_D > Sanyastnellaceae > UBA974. The sequence continues at coordinate 3,430 of JAQCID010000016.1, forward strand.
GGGACTTTCTGACGGTCAACCTAAATATGCAGTCTGGTACAAGAGAGGACATTACCCTTGAGCAATTGAACAGAATTGAAGCTGCTGTTTGGGAGGTGAATGAGGAGTTCAATGCTGACAGAACAGACAGTCTAGAAATTGTTCTTGCCATAGATAAAAAATTAGGCCCTGCATCTCATACGGGCTCCTTGTATGTTCAGCTTTTGGATGGAGAAAACAGAGGCGTTATGAGTACAGATGTCAGTGCGAGGATCCGTGAGAAAGTGGGTGTTGTTTATGGGGCTGAGAATTTAAACTTCACCGCGTTTTCACCTTTTGGTAGAGCAGTGTCGGTGTCTCTTTTAGGCAATGACCTTGAAACATTAGAAGCGGCCACACGCGAGCTGAAAGCAGAAATGAATAAGCGTGATGACATCAAAGATGTTACTGACAGCAATCAGGCGGGTCTTCAGGAAATCAGTGTAACCTTGTTGCCACGTGCGTATCAGTTGGGGTTCAATGAACAAGAGCTTTTGGCCCAAATTCGTCAAGCATTTTTTGGGCAAGAGGTCCAAAGATTACAACGTGGACGAGACGAAGTGAGGGTTTGGGTGAGACTTGATGAACGTGACAGAGCGTCCATTGGGTCTTTGGAGAATTTCAGACTCAGAACAGTGAATGGAGATGAAATTCCATTTACAGAAGTGTGTAAAATTAATGTCGAACGTGGCGTAACGGCGATCAATCGGATTTACGGTCAACGTGAGGTAAAAGTGAGTGCAGACCTCTCTGGGCCCAAAGCAAGTGCGACAGATATTAACGACGAACTCAAGGGAGTGATCATCCCACAAATTCTGGCCCGCTACCCTTCCGTTACTGTGAGTTATGAAGGTCAAAACCGAGAGGTTACGAAGTCTCAAAATTCCATTAAAAAGGTGATGCCGCTCATTTTTGCCTTGATGTTTTTTGTGATCGTTTTAACGTTCAGATCCCCACTCCAAGGAATGGCTGTATTTGGTCTGATTCCTTTTGGTTTGGTCGGAATCAGTATTGGGCATTGGCTCCTTGATGCACAAATCAGTTTATTCTCTGTCCTTGGAATGCTCGCTTTAATAGGAATACTTGTGAATGATGCATTGGTATTTGTTGCCGCATATAACAGTTATCTGAAAGATGGTATGACGGTAAGAGAAGCGATATGGGAATCGGGGATGAATAGGTTTCGTCCGATTATTCTCACATCAGTGACGACTGTGGCTGGACTTGCTCCACTTATGCTCAATAAGAGTTTCCAGGCCCAATTTCTTATTCCTATGGCCATTTCAGTGGCCTTTGGTTTGCTGTTCGTGACGGTCATTATTCTGATATTGCTTCCCATCTACTTGCAATGGATTAACCCGTTGCATCGAACCTGGATTTGGATTAGTGATGGAAGGTGGCTGAAATCTCTCGATGCTGAACCCGCAATTCGAGAACAGCATCTCAATGCAGAATTGGAGTCTGAAAATTCAACACCTCTTGATTTTATTGAGAAATGACAAAAGCAATCCAACTCACAGCGATTTTATTTGCAGCCTCTTTTTTCGCACATCCAACGTGCACTCATGCACAATTGACTTCTGCAGCTCCTTTGAGCCTCAATCAGGCAATTGACCGATCTCTTGAATCAAACTTTGGCATTCGCATCGCTCGTTTACGCTCGGATATTTCTTCCGTTAATAACAGTTGGGGTGCAGCTGGAGCGCTTCCCTCTCTCTCGACTTCAATTGCGGGTTCCTCAGCGATTTCAGACCAAACGCGAAACCCAGCGTCATTTCTTCAAGAAATAATCGAATCAGAAAGCGTAAATTCTTCCCTCACGCTAAACTGGACTCTTTTTGATGGCTTGGGGATGTATGCTTCAAAAACAAGGCTTGAGCTTCTTGAGGCGCAATCTTCAGGTCAAGCATCTTTGATTGTCGAGCAAACGGTAGAGGCTGTTGATTTGGCGTATCACAACGTTCTGTTTCAAACTGAGCTTTTGAATGTTCTCGCAGAATCGATGTCCCTCAGTCGTGACAGATTGCGCGAAATCAAGTGGAGCGAATCTTATGGGGCTGCGGGCACGTTTGACAGGCTTCAATTTGAGAATGCAATTCTTGCAGACAGTACCTCTTGGCTTCAACAAGGTGTTGCAGTTAAATCGGCGCTCAGGAATCTCAATCTATTGATGGGAGATTCAGAAGATTCCTTGTGGATCCTCACAGACGTCCTGAAGTCTCCTCCTTCATTGCCGAACTCAATAGATGTTAGAGCAGCAGTTCTTCAAGACAATACGAGTGTCCAAAATGCCATTATTTCCGAAAACATTGCCCGTCAGGGAGTCAAGCAAGCCCAAGCTTTTCTTTATCCCGTGGTCGGGTTTAACGCCTCGTTCTCTGATGCAGTATCACAGGGGTCCTTTGGAGAGTTTTCAGGGACTGCTCGTTCCGTAAACACCTCGGCATTTCTTACGCTGAACTTCAACCTCTTTAATGGCGGTGCAACACGTCGTGCAATTTCCTCAGCGAAAATTCAGGCTGACATTGCTGCCATTGATCAGGAACAAGCGATGAATCAAGCGGGCTCTTTGTCGAGCAACGCTTATGACAAATACATCTTAGGTGTCTCCGTGTATAATCTGAGTGTGAAGGCTGCCCAAAACGCGCTAACCTCTCTTGAAATTGCTGAAACATCCTATAAAAACGGTGTCATAAATGCCCTTGACTATCGGACTTTGGAGATTGCCCTTCAGAGAGCAAGAGTCAACGAGTTGAACTCATTGTTTGTTTGGCGAGGTGCTTACCTCGAAGTCTCCAGACTTATGGGTGCCCTTCGAGCGCCATTGTTGTCAGAATAAATTTACAACGCACCAGGGTGCTGATGTTAAAGCCCTGATATCGCCAAAAGGCTCTCGCGTTGAGCATCCCGCAAATCTGCGGTAACCATTTCAGCACACATGTCCTTCCATGGTGTAGTTGCTTTCCAACCGAGCTTTGAGAATGCTTTTGACGCGTCTCCAACGAGCATGTCAACTTCTGCTGGTCTGAAATACCGAGGGTCTATTTTCACCAAAACAGCACCAGATTTCGAACACACCCCTTCTTCGTTTGCTCCTTCACCTTGCCATTTCAGCGTGACACCCGTCTCTTCGAATGCTTGTTGGGTGAAATCGCGCACCGAAATTTGCGTACCTGTAGCGAGGACGTAGTCATCAGAGACCTCTTGTTGTAACATTCTCCACATCCCTTCGACGAAATCGCGCGCGTGTCCCCAATCTCGACGTGCATTCAAGTTGCCTAGGTACAGGCATGATTCCAGTTCCATTTTAATTCTAGATGCTGCGCGGGTGATTTTACGGGTCACAAAAGTCTCCCCTCGTATTGGGCTTTCGTGGTTGAAAAGGATCCCGTTACTTGCATGAATTCCGTAAGCTTCTCGGTAGTTTTTCACGATCCAATAGGCGTATAATTTGGCGACTCCATAGGGTGAACGTGGGTAAAAAGGCGTTGTTTCTCGTTGCGGCGTTTCTTGGACTTTTCCATACAATTCAGAAGTGCTTGCTTGGTAAAAGCGACACGTTTTTTCCAGACCTAAAATTCGAATCGCCTCGAGAAGACGAAGCGTGCCAAGAGAATCTACATCTGCCGTGTATTCAGGGGTATCGAAACTCACTTGTACATGGCTTTGGGCTGCAAGATTGTATATTTCATCTGGCTGCACCTCTTGTACTATTCTGATCAAATTAGAGGAGTCAGTCATGTCCCCATAATGGAGTTTGAGTTTCACATCCTTCTCGTGCGGATCTTGATACAGATGGTCAATGCGGCTCGTGTTAAATGAAGAAGCCCTCCGCTTAATCCCGTGGACTTCGTATCCTTTCCCCAACAGTAATTCAGCGAGATAAGCGCCATCTTGACCTGTAATTCCCGTAATAAGTGCACGTTTTACCATAGTCTGCAAGTTAGTTGATAAGCTGTTTTATGAGAAACGAAATAGGCATAGATTATTGAAGGTCAAAGTCTTGAGATTTCACATGTCTGAAGTAAGCTCCTTCCGTTTTCATGAGGGCGACATGGGTGCCGTTTTCAACGATTTCTCCATCGATAAGAACAAGGATACGATCAGCGTTCTTTATTGTGCTTAGTCTGTGGGCGATGACTAGGGTGCTTCGGTCTTTCATGAGTTCCTCTAGCGCAGCTTGAACTTCTTTTTCCGAGACACTGTCTAATGCGCTGGTCGCTTCATCGAGTATCAGGATGTCTGGATCTCTAAGAATAGCACGTGCGATAGCGATTCTTTGGCGCTGCCCCCCCGAGAGTTGTATGCCACGTTCCCCCACCAAGGTCTGAAACCCTTCTGGAAAGGAGTCAATAAATTCTAACGCATGCGCTCTTTTTGCGGCTTCCTTAATCTCTTCGTCAGTGGCGTCAAGTTTTCCGTAAGCGATGTTTCCCCTGATATCGTCCCCAAATAAGATCACCTCCTGCGGCACGTATGCGATGCGTTTTCGGAATCCCCGAAGTTCCATAGATTTCACGTCTTCTCCATCAATGGTGATTCTTCCTGAGACAGGTTGTTCAAATCGAAGCATCAAAGATGCTACAGTTGATTTTCCAGCGCCACTGGGTCCTACCAGTGCGACTTGTTCACCGGCTTTTATCTCCAGCGATAAATCATGCAGAATCGTCAGGTCTTTTCTTGAATTATAGAAGAACTTGACCTTCTCAAATTTAATTGATTTTCTTAAATCGTATTTGCTGACTTCTTCTTCGAGGCCTTCTAATTCACGTTTTTCCTTGAGTAATTCCATGAGAGAATCGATTGCGCCAAGGCCTTTTTGGACGACACCGAAAAGGCTCGCAAGTCCACCGACGCTCCCTGCAACAAGACCTGTCATGAGAAGGAAAGTGAAAAAATGTTCTGAAGCCAAATCTCCAGACTGCATTAAAGCAGCTCCTTTAAAAATGACGAGTGTAATCGCTCCAAAGATGAATAAGATGATGAAACTCGCAAAAGCGCCACGCCCCATCGCTCCTTTCATCGCCAACTGTCGAACAGTCTTGATACTTCCTGTATAACGATTGCGTTCATACCATTCATTTGCAAAGGCCTTCACGTTGACGATTCCCGTGAGCACTTCTTGAACAATTACATTGGAAGATGCAATTTCATCCTGTGTTTCTTTAGAACGTCGTTTGATGAATTTTCCAAAAACGATTGCGACCAGAATCACAACGGGCAAAGTCCCGAGCATCATGAGCGTTAAATCGACGGAGAAATAGGAGAGAGCTGCAACTCCACCCAACAGGATAATGGTTTGACGGATCAGCTCCGCCAGGGTGATCGTGAACGTATCCTGTATGGATGTGATATCTGCAGAAATACGACTGTTAATATCTCCCACACGCCTGTCATGATAAAAATCCATAGGCATGCTTATCACGGCTTCGAATGTGTCTCGACGCATGGTCAGCATCATTTTTTCAGTCATATTCGCAAAGTGGTAAACACGCAAGAAACTCAGTGATGCTTGGATGACAAGTACAATTGCAATCGTCCATCCGATGGATTCTAGATTGTGAAGATCCAAACCTCCCAACACCCCACCTTCAAACTCTGTCTCAATGTTACTTTTCGCACCCCCCATGATACCTACCCCTCCTAATTGTCCCCATAAACGAGTGACGAATAGCGTTAAAATACTAGAGATTGAAATTAATATTATCCCAAATGCAAAGCCAAATTTGTGAGGCCTTAGGTATGGCCACATTTGTTTAAATCCACGTAAATCGGCTATTCTAAATCGATTCTTTTTAGGCACTTCCGTCTCCTTTGTGTTTTCACTCTTCATTGGCGCGAATTTAGCACTTAAAATAGGGTTGTAAGACTAGAAAGAGTTTACTATCTTTGCCCTCCTCTTTAAAGGGAAAAATAGAAATCATGCCAAAAAGAACATTTCAACCTTCAGTTCGTAAGCGCCGTAACAAGCATGGCTTCCGTAAGCGTATGGCTTCTTCAAACGGACGCAATGTACTTAATGCACGCCGCCGCAAAGGACGCGCGAAACTAAGTGTTTCTACAGAACGTCGTCACAAAGGTATTGAGCGATAGATCGCATTCATTGAACGGTTTCCGTTCAAACGTATTATTTCAACAAGGGAATCCATTTGGGTTCCCTTGTTGCGTTTGGTCCCTATAGTTCCCAACGATTCTCTTTAAAAAGGACCCAACGCAACGACGATTTTATCCTCACGATAAATCTTCCAATTGTATCCTGAACCTACAACAAGGTCCTCATTTTTGATGTCAAAATCGACTTTCAGGTCTCTTTTGAAATCCAGTAGAGGCCCCAGCGCTTTATACATTGCTTCTTTACAAGCCCAAACTTCAGCCAATCTTCCCGTTTCTATTTCCTCATCTCGCATCACTCTATGCGCAATCCGTTTTATTCTCAAATCAGCTTTCAATACAATATCGACGCCTATTTTTGCTACTTCCCGAGATAGAATAACCGCAGCATAGGCTATTCCACCTTCTTCTGTTTTGTCTATCGTGTGACTTATTGATATAGAAAGGACACTTTTTTTGGCATTTTCAAAAAGCAGAGGCGCCCCACTTTGCGCATGTTGTAGATGCCAATTGTCTTCACGTAAAAGGTCTGAAATACAGTGTATTACTGCATAAAGCTCAGCTATTTTGCCTGTAGACAAAAGATTTATATCTCGTTTAGGGTAATGCTTTGACACAATTCCAACAATGGCTTCACTGACGGCTTCATCAAGATTGATTTGTCTGACTGCAAGGCCTATCGTTTTGTGATGTTTCATCGTCGACATGTTGCGAAGGTAGCCCTCTATATCGTAAATTTGCAGCATGAATTCAACAGATACAAAAGTACTCCCTTACAAGGTTAAGGACATAAGCTTAGCTGAATGGGGTAGAAAAGAAATTCGTCTGGCTGAGGCTGAAATGCCTGGTCTCATGGCTATTAGAAAAGAATTTGGTCCTTCTAAGCCACTTAAAGGCGCCAGAATTGCCGGGTGTCTACACATGACAATTCAGACCGCGGTATTGATTGAAACACTTACAGAATTAGGTGCGGAGGTTCAATGGTCTTCATGTAACATCTTTTCAACTCAGGATCATGCAGCTGCAGCCATCGCTGTCACTGGAGTTCCAGTTTTTGCCTGGAAGGGATTGACGGAAGAGGAGTTCGATTGGTGTATTGACGCTACTTTAAGATTCGGTAAAGATCACAAACCTTTAAACCTGATCTTAGATGATGGGGGTGATCTTACGAATATGGTTCTAGATCAATATCCTGAAATGTCAGATGGTATAAAAGGAATTTCCGAGGAAACAACGACTGGCGTACTTCGTTTATATGATCGAGTTAAGAATGGCTCACTTACGATGCCTGCGATCAATATTAACGATTCCGTCACAAAATCTAAATTTGATAATAAATATGGTTGTCGCGAATCTCTTGTTGATGCAATTCGCAGATCAACTGATTTAATGTTAGCTGGTAAAGTTGCAGTTGTAGCTGGTTATGGTGATGTTGGAAAAGGATCGGCTCAATCTTTACAAAGTCAAAATGTTCGTGTGATAGTTACAGAAATAGATCCAATTTGCGCATTGCAAGCTTCCATGGAAGGATTTGAAGTGAAACCTATGCTAGACGCATGTGCTGAAGCGGATATCGTTGTCACCGCAACGGGAAATAAGGACATCATCACATCAGCTCACTTTGAGAACATGAAGGATAAGGCGATCGTCTGCAATATTGGCCATTTCGACAATGAAATAGATATGGAATGGCTTAATAAAACGCACGGCGCTTCCAAGGATGAAATCAAGCCTCAAGTTGATCAGTATACACTGAATGGAAAAGATCTTATCGTTCTTGCCGAAGGCCGTCTTGTAAACTTAGGATGCGCAACGGGTCATCCAAGTTTTGTGATGTCGAACTCATTCTCTAATCAGGTACTTGCTCAATTAGAGCTTTGGGAAAGGGCTGATCAATATGAAAATAAGGTTTACACTCTCCCTAAGAGTCTAGATGAAAAAGTAGCAAGGCTTCATCTTGAAAAAGTCGGAGTCGTACTTGAGGTTTTGTCTCAAGAGCAGGCAGATTACATTGGG